>JAEEVB010000195.1 GCA_016287065.1 Muribaculaceae bacterium | reverse complement strand
CACATTCTGTCCACCGGCACCACCACTGCGGAAGGTGTCCCACTTGATTTCGCCCTCGTTGATGTGCACATCGAAAGGCTCGGCCTCGGGCAGCACAGCCACCGAAGCGGCGCTGGTGTGAACACGGCCCTGGGTTTCGGTAACAGGCACACGCTGCACGCGGTGCACGCCTGACTCATACTTCATGGTGCCATAGACATTGTCGCCCGTGACACTGAAGACGATTTCCTTATAGCCGCCGGCAGCGCCCTCGCTCATGCTCGAGACCTGCACATTCCAGCCCTTGCTCTCGCAGTAACGGGTGTACATGCGGGCCAGGTCGCCGGCAAAGAGGGCAGCCTCGTCGCCGCCTGTGCCGCCGCGAATCTCGAGCACCACATTCTTGGAGTCCTCGGGGTCTTCGGGGATGAGGAGCAGCTTGATTTCCTCTTCCATTTTGGGGATGAGGGGCTCGAGCTGGTCGATTTCCTCCTTGGCCATTTCCTTGATGTCGGGGTCGCTCTCGGTTTCGAGCAACGACTTGGCATCGGCGAGGTCAGAGATGGTTTTCTTGTAGTTGTTGGCAGCCTTGAGCAGTGTTTCGAGGCTCTTGTATTCTTTGGTGAGCTTGACGTATCGTTGCTGGTCGGCAATGACTGAAGGGTCGGTGATGAGAGTGCCGATTTCTTCAAACCGGGCGTCGAGTCCGTCAAGGCGTTCGAGTAGAGTAGAGTTAGCCATTCTTTATATGAGGTGTTTAGAAAAGTTTCGAAATGTTTTCGGTGAACAGTTTCACTGAGATGGCAAGCAAGATGATGCCAAAGAACTTGCGGATGAAATAGATGCCGCCAGCGCCCAGAATGCGCTGAATCTTGTCGGTGGAACGAATCACGAAATATACCCATATCATGTTGATGATGAGTCCGATGAGGATGTTAATGTCGGCATACATGGCACGCAGGGAGATGAGGGTGGTGAACACGCCAGCACCTGCCAGCAAGGGAAATACGATGGGTACCAGAGTGGCCTCCTTGACGGGGCCTGTGTTCTTGAAAATCTCCACGTCGAGAATCATCTCGAGCGCCATGAAGAAGATGAGGATGGCGCCTGCGGCTGCAAAGGAGTCGATGTCGCAGTTGAAAATGTTGAGAATCCAGTTACCGCCATAAAAGAAGCCCACCATAAGGGCAAAGGAGTAGACCGTGGCCTTGATGGCGCTCACAGAACGTCCTTTTTCCTTGATTTGCAAGATGATGGGGATGGCGCCCACAATGTCGATGATGCCCAGCAACACGAGGAAAGCGCTCAATATCTCAGTGAAATTAATGTTACCCATAATAACCAGAATGTAATTTTTTGCAAAATTACTAAAAATGCAATTAACTGGCAAGAGATTATACACATGAGGTGGCTGCAGATTCAATTCAGGAATTATGCTTATGCCAAAGGCTGGTTAAACCCAAATCGGTGATTAGGCCGAAAATGCTGTAATGGCGTAAATCCTAATGACCGAATTGGGTTGAAAAGTAGAGTGGCAGTGAATTCTATCGAAAAAAGTATTATCTTTGTAATTGGATATGAAACATCTCAGATGGGTGACATATATGGTGGCATTGTTGTGGTTCGTTGCCGTAATGGGCAGGGAAACGGCGCTGTGTGGTCAGAACAAACTGACCGCCGCTACCAAGCGTGTGCTAGCCGAACGGACACGTGCTGCACGTGGCAACCAAGCCGTGAGGACGTTGGTATGGCTCAGCGATGACGCCCCGCTCAATGACGACGATAGGCGTGTTGTGGCCCATTGTGGCCACTTGTGCGCATTGGAGCTGCCAGCCGATTCGGTGGCGGCTTTGAACCGCAGGGATGATGTGGAGATGATAGCTGTGCCTCGCCCGCTGCGTTTGCACAACGACTCGGTCAGGAGCAAGACGGGTGTCAATTGTATTCAGCAAGGGATAGAACTGCCCGCGAGCTACGATGGCAGCGGTGTTGTGGTGGGCATAGTGGATGTGGGTATCGACTTTGGTCACCTGGCTTTTCGCGATGCCTCGGGCAACACCCGCGTGAGCCGAGTGTATATGCCGTGTCGTGATATTGGCGGCAATGTGATGGCGGGTGAAATGGAGTTGCCCGGAACAGAATATGCCGGCGATGAGATATTGGGCCTTGTGACCGACGAAAAGACGCAGTCGCATGGCACTCACACCAGTGGCATAGCTGCCGGAAGCATGGTGAACAGTTATGGAGGTATGGCTCCGGGGAGCGAGCTGGTGCTGTGCGACATCCCTCTCGAAAGCCTCACTGACGAGAATGTGATTTATTCGGTGTGGTATGTGGCGCAATATGCCAAAGAAGCGGGAAAACCGTGTGTCATCAATCTGAGTATGGGTAACCACGATGGACCTCACGACGGCACAGGCCTGATGGCTCGGGCGCTCGATGAGGTGGCTGAGAAGACGGGCGCCATCATAGTGGTGTCGGCTGGTAATGAGGGATCCGACAATCTCTATATACATAAGGATTTTACAGCGACCGATACGGTGTTCTACAGTTTTCTGACAGCCTTGAACGGAACCCTCGACACGCAAGTGGATGCCTGGAGTGGCGACGACACTCCGGTGGCGGTGCGCTACTCGCTCTACAGTCGCGACCGAGGCTATTTGACAAGAACCGACTGGCTCACTGCCGACACGTTGCTCAACTACTCGGCAGCGCCATTGCATGTGAATGGCGTGTCGGGAAGCATCGATGCAAAACTGGCAGTGAATGCACTGACGGGAAAGCGTGAGGTGCTGACAACCGCCAAACTGCAGATGACAGATGTGTATCTGCAGATAGGATTTAAGGGCGAGAATGGGAAAGAAGTGGATGTGTGGAGTTGCAACGGCGATGACCTGAAAAGCCTGGGCATTGACAGCTGCATGAATGGCAATCCGTCATGTTCGATAAGCGATATGGCCACAGGGCAGAACACGGTGTCGGTGGGCTCGTATGTGTCGCGCAACCGATATCCACTGGTCGATGGCGGAGAACATTCTACGACTGGCATCGTTGGTTATCGTTCCTATTTTTCCAGTTATGGAGTTGATAAACGAGGTGAGACGCATCCGTTGGTGATTGCCCCTGGGCAGATGGTGGTGTCGGCTTTGAACCGATATCAAGAAGATTTGTCGCGCTATGTGGTGACGGCCGAAGAAATTGACTCTGATGGGAGTGCGCACTGGTGGGGTGCTAAGTCGGGCACTTCGATGGCTGCTCCTGTGGTGAGCGGTATAGTGGCTCTGTGGCTCGAAGCTAATCCTAACCTGACGATTGCCGATGTGAAGCGGGTGATGCGTGCCACTGCCTTGCGCGACTACTATGTGGAAGCCGAACCTGAGTGCTGTGGTGCCGGCAAGATCGATGCCCTCACAGGATTGAAGACCGTGCTGACAAGCAGCATTGATGATGTGAAGGGTAGTGCCACGGGCCTTCAGGTGACTTATCGTGAGGCTAACCGCTGTGTGTTGGTGAGCGGAAGTGCCGCATCGGGGTTGTGCGTAGAAGTGTATTCGATGCAGGGTAGATGCGTGAGCCGAAGAGCGCTGCATGCGTTTGATGGCCGTGCCGAAGTGATGCTGCCTGAATTCACACCTGGTGCCTATATTCTGCGCGTATTGACTCCAAAACAGATAATAAACCGAAAAATCATGGTGAGATGAAAAAATGGTTGCTCATATTGCTGTGTGTGTTGTGCATTGATGGTATGCCAGCCCAAAATGTGCTTTCGGCGCGGTCGCGATTGCAATTGAATAGCAAGAATGGCATCAAGAAGATGCAGGGCGCAATGCCGCTCACGGTAGATGCCTTTGTGGAAGCTGATGCTGGCTTGACTACAGCCCAGTTGCAGGAAATGGGCGTGGAAGTGAATTCCCGTGTCGGTTCCATCCTCACAGTGCGCATGCCCATGGATGCATTACCTGGACTTGCCCGGAAAAGAGGTGTTCGACGCATTTCGTTGGCCCAACCCATGACACTTTGCAACGACTCGGCACGGTATCTGTGTCGCGTCGATGCGACGCATGAAGGCCTGTCATTACCCAGGTCTTATACGGGAAAAGGGGTGATTGTGGGAATGATTGACGTGGGCATTGACTTCAACCATATCAATTTCATTGACAGCACCGGTCAAAGCCGAGTGCTGGGGGCTTATCTGCCTGCCGACACTACGGGCGTTTCGCCTGTAATTAACGGACTTATGTTGCCTGGCAGTGCCTATGAAACACCTGAGGCTATAGCACAACTCACCTCCGACTGCACCACGCAATCGCATGGCACACACACTACAGGCACAGCAGCCGGTGGTTATCGTGGCAATGCGTTTTATGGGGTGGCTCCCGAGGCATCGCTGGTGCTGTGTGCCATGCCACCCAGTGAACTCACCGATGTGAATATAGCCAATTCACTGAACTATATTTTTCACTTTGCCGACAGCGTGGGGATGCCTTGTGTGGTGAATCTGAGCATCAGCTCGCATGAAGGTGCTCACGACGGTACGTCGGTGCTGTGCCGATTGATGGACGAATGGAGTGCACCGGGCCGGATATGTGTGCTCGCAGCTGGTAACGACGGCAGTAACCCCCTTTGCGCCAAGTCGCAACAACTGGCTGCAGGTGATACCGTCACAGCTCTGCTGACAAACTCTAAGCAAACGCCCTGGGTAACCGGTTATGTGAGCCTATGGTCGAGCAATACTGAAATGCACCGTATGCGCTTTGTGCTGATTGACAAGGCTACTTGTGAAGTGGT
>JAEEVB010000194.1 GCA_016287065.1 Muribaculaceae bacterium | reverse complement strand
CTCAACCCCAATCGCAGGATGTACCTGTTGAACGCCATCTATTTCAATGCTTCCTGGACCAGCAAATTTGACCCCAGGAGCACGCATGACCTGGACTTTGTTACGCTTGACGGCAAAACCGTCAAGATGCCGATGATGCACCTCGAGACAAAGGCAGTCTACGGCAAGAACGACCTGTGCAAAATGCTGTGCCTGCCCTACGGCAACAAAGCCTACAGCATGGTTGTGCTTCTCCCCAACAAGGGTAAGACGACCGGCGATATCATCCGGAACCTCTCGGCACAAAAACTGAAGGAGTGGCAATCACAAATGAGGACTCGAGACGTTGATATCCTGATGCCCCGCTTCACTACCGAAAGCGAGACACATCTTGAGGATATACTCTCGTCGATGGGCATGCCGCGTGCATTCAGTGAAGATTCAGCCGAGTTCCCCAATATGATACAAAAGCCCAAGGTGGCTCTGTTTGTGTCGATGATGAAGCAGAAGGCCAAAATTGAGGTCAACGAAGAGGGCACCAAGGCCGCTGCCGTAACTGTTGCTGAAATGGCAGAGAAGTCATTACCCAGTTATGAGTACTTCTACGCTTCGCGACCATTTGTATATTACATCATGGAAAAGAGCACTGGCGCCATCTTCTTTATGGGCACCTATTGTTTCGACGATACAGGTGAACAGGTGACCATAAAAGAACCACTTGAGGAGCCTGAAATAGTATTTGAAAGGCCTATTGAAAGTGGCGTGAAGCAAAGAGACGTGAAGAGAAGTGAAGATGAAATCTTCAAGTCAGTTGAGCAGATGCCTCAATTTCCTGGTGGTGATGCCGCTCTGATGGAGTACATCGAAAGTAATATCCAGTACCCGCCCATGTATGCTGAGATTAATGTTCAGGGTAAGGTTATTGTACAGTTCGTTGTTGACAAGACCGGAAAGGTCGGTGAAGTAAAGGTTGTCCGCTCGGTGGACAAGGAACTTGACAAGGAGGCTGTCCGCCTCTGCAAATCGCTACCCGACTTCACCCCGGGTCGCCAGAATGGTCAAGCCGTGTCAGTCTGGTACACACTGCCCGTGATCTTCAAAATGAAGGGAAAGGGACAATAATTTTCATGGAATAATAAAAAGCACTATATTTGTATCTCTTAATATGAATGTGATGATGAAACACGGTAAATATATCTGTAACGCGCTCAAGGCAATCCGCCTTGACATTGCACGCGCCAATGGAATCGAGTACGCACCCCGCGAGTGTCACCATGAGGGTGAGTGTGCGGGCACATGCCCAGCCTGTGAGAGCGAGATGCGCTACCTGGAGTGGGAAATTGCCCGCAAGCGTTCCATGGGCAAAGCCGCCCTAATGACGGGTGTGAGCCTGGCATTGTCTAGCCTGTCGGCTATGGCAACCAGTGCCCCGTCTAGCGAGGCCCTGATGCCCAATAATAGCAGTCAGAGCCAAGTGTGCGACACGACGCAGCGAGCGGAAGTCTTCGGGGAAATCCATGAAACGTTGCCCCACTTCCGTGGAGGTGAACGTGCGTTGATGGAGTACCTGCAGTCGCACATCAACTACCCGCCAGAGGCTGCCAGGGATAGCATCCAAGGTCGTGTAATCGTGCAGCTGCTCATTGAAAGGAATGGCGCGGTCAATGAGGTGAAGGTTGTCCGTCCTGTTCATGAATTGCTTGACAACGAAGCCGTCCGCGTCTGCAAGTCATTGCCCAAATTCTTCCCCGGCAGCGTTGGCGGTAAGGCGGCCGCGATGTGGTTAACACTGCCTATCACCTTCAAACTCGAAGGTAAGAACGACTTGGAATCAACTGAAGACTAACTAAAGTAAACGACTGTGAGAAACGGAAAACATATCTGTAACGCGCTCAAGGCGATTCGCCTTGACATTGCGCGTGCCAACGGCATTGCCTATGCCCCACGCGAGTGTCACCACGAGGGTGACTGCTCGGGCACATGCCCGGCTTGTGAGAGCGAGATACGCTACCTGGAGCGTGAAATCGCCCGCCGACGCTCAAATGGCAAGGCCGCCCTCATTGCTGGCGTTAGCCTGGGCCTGATGACCCTCTCGGCCACATCGTGTGACCAGATTAAAAGACTGGGTGGCGATGATCTCCAGGGCGAGGTCGAACTTGTGGAGGATTCCTGTGCTACGACTGATTCAATTGGCGACGAGAGGATTGAATCTGGCGAAAAAGTTGATACGATAGACTTTCGTAAAGGTGAGGTTGTCGAAACATTAGATGAGTGAAGAGAAATATAGGGTGCCGATCATCGGGGTGGCTCGCCATCGGCTGGCGGTGGACGGGCTGGGGGTGACCACACTGGTCGCCTTCCACGGCTGCACGTTGCGTTGCCAATACTGCCTGAATGCCCAGTGCTTGAGGCCCGATGGTTTCTCAAGTACGACCACTCCTGCCGAGCTGCTCGACGAGGTGATGATCGACAACCTCTATTTCCTCGCCACGGGCGGGGGTATCACCTTTGGCGGCGGTGAGCCGGCCATCCGCAGCGAGTTCATCGAGGCCTTCTGCCGCATGGCGCCGTCTGAGTGGCACTTCACGATGGAAACTGCCCTCAATGTGGACCGTGAACACCTGGAACGCTTGCTGCCCTACATCCACGAATACTTCATTGACATCAAGGACGTTAACCCCGACATCTACAAGCGTTACACTGGCCAAGATAACCAACGCGTGCTCGATAACCTGCAATGGCTCCTGAGCCACGATGGCATGGCAGAGCGCATCGTCGTGCGCGTGCCCCACATCCCCGACTACAACACCGATGAGGACGTCCGGCATAGTCGCCAGTATCTTGAGTCGATCGGCATCACCCGCATCGACGAGTTCACCTATCAGCGTCGCGATTCTCAACACCCATAACCGATAAAGTCCTTCTCAATTATTCATGGCCCATTCATGGGCATTTTTGTTGATTAATCTTGTAGCACACAAGCATTTTTTTATACTTTTTTGGCTGTTTCAAGTCTTTGCCATATATTTGCAGTATTGAAACAACGTTTAATATTAAAAATTCTACGATTATGAAGAAATTATTTTTGATGGCAGTGCTGATGTGCTTTGCTGCAGCACCCGCCGCAATGGCTCAGAACTATGAGACTCCGCAAAATGTTGAGCAACAGCAGGCCCAGTATGCCAAGGATGCCGAGGTAGCCAAGAAGCAGGCCGAGGCTGCCAAGAAGCAGAAGGACGCCTACAAGGAGCAAGAGAAGAAGGCCAAGGAGGCCAAGAAGGCAGCCGAGAAGAAGGAAAAAGAGGCTAAAAAGGCTGAAAAAGAGGCTAAGAAGCAGCAACAGCTGATTGAAAAGCGCCAGAAGGCTACCGAGAAGTACAACAAGGCCGTTGACAAGCTGAAAGACGCTCAGAACAAGAAAGCCGATGCTGAGAAGAAGATAAGCGAGGTAGCTGAGAAACAGATCAAGGACAACCAGAAGTTTGCCGAGAAGCATTCCAAGATGCTGGCCAGCAATCCTACCGAGGAGCAGGTTCTCAAGCTCAATACCGAGGGCAAGAAACTCGAGGAGAAGTACGCCAAGCAAGACCTTAAGGCCCATCAGAACTTGGAGAAGGCTGTCAAGAACGTGACGAAGGCCGAGGAAAACCTCGAGAAAGCCAAGAAGGAGATGGAGAAATACAAATAATCCAGAATGCAACTGTGCTGATATCAGCAGATGAATGATCAAGAGGTCAGTGATTGAAGACAGTCACTGACCTCATTTTTTAGAAAGCACGATTAAACTATTCGGGCATTCTCAAGTCCATATAATGAAAAGAGTATCAAACCAATTTGTTTAACTTCTAAACATTCACGATTATGAAACCGAATCTTTTTATTGCAGCGTTATTTTGTTTGCTTAGTGCTTTCTCTGTGCAGGCCCAGGTATCAAATGCACAGACGCCTCGTGTTCCGGATCCTGAACAACACCAGATGATCAAGAATGCAGAGGCGAGATATATGAAGTCCTACAACGACAAGTCATCGCCACATCTCAAAACTCCCGACCTCGACAGAGTCAGCAGGCAGTATGGTAGTGCCATGCAGGGGCTTAGAATGCAGGAATTTTATAACAGTTCTGTTGCTAATTCCAGCTATTCTGCACTCCAGTTGGCAACCAAAGCATACAATCTGGCTAATTACAGGTTGAATAAGGCCAAAGAGAGAATGGCTGAAGCTGAAAAGAGTTTTGCCAACCTTCGCCAGAAACAGGCGCAAGAGCGGGACAAACTTGAACAGAAGCATGCTAATGCTGCAGCCAAAGGTTTAACCGCCAAAGAGAGCATGAAACAGGAGCGCGAGAAAACTAAACTCCTCAAGAAGCATGCCAATCAGAAACTCAGAATCCAGCAAAGGTACCTGAATGCAAAAAACACTGCAATGGAGAGCGAGATGATTCTTGATCGGGCCAAGCTGGAGATAGAGAAATACAAATGATCCTTATTGTGAATCAACTGCTTTGTGATCAATATAATAGAGGTCGGCAACCCTTGTGGCAGCCAACCTCTATTTTTTGATAGTATATGTGGACTGATGCCCCCTGGTTTTAAACTTTTTTTGCTTTTCAGAGTCTTAATAGTGAAAAGAATAAAAAACAATATGTTTAACTGCTAAACATTTACGATTATGAAAAAGGTATTATTTATTTCAGCACTTTTCTTGGCAATCGCATCGACAGTATATGCTCAGGCGCCAAGAACTCCCGATCCCCAGCAACAGACAACGATCAGGAACGCCCAGGCAGGGTATATGAAATCCACCAACAACAAGGACAAGCCCCACCTGCAAC
>JAEEVB010000193.1 GCA_016287065.1 Muribaculaceae bacterium | reverse complement strand
TTGTCGGTGCTGAGCGAGCCTGTCTTGAGAATGTTCTGCTCATCGTTGACAGGGGTCACCTGGTAGATGCACACAGCGCTCTTCTCATTCTCGTCGGTAGTGTTGAGGATGAGTGGCAGTTTGAGTGGCTCGGTGTTGATGAAGTCGAAGTCGATTTGTGTGAAATGGATGTCGCGGTTACCGCCTATGATGAAGGAGGTGCTATTCTCATGAGACTCGCCGGTGGAGTTGGTGCAAATGGCGTTAAGCGCATAGATGTTGTGGCAATAACGGTCTTTCTTCTCTTCGAAGAGGCTGTTGTCGAACTCAAACGAGAACTCGCCTTTGTCATTTGTAACCACCAGTGTGTCGGCAATGTGCGTGTTGGCCTTGGCGCGTTTACGCCACCAGTCCCATTCCCAAGAGTACTTGTCGAGGGTGAGCCTCACTTCGGCATTGGCCACAGGCATGCCCGAGTAGGTGAGTGCCTTGCCCGAGATGACGACGGGCTGGTCGGCGGTGAACACATAGCGGTCGTTGTTGAAGGTGACGTCGAAGGTGGGCGTCTTGTACTCGCTCACATTCACATAGTGGCTGCGGAAGTTACCATAGGACTTGTTGTAGAACCTGATGTAATACTCGCCATTGAGCCTGCCGGTGGGAATCTTGAACTCGCCTTGGATGCGTCCGAACTGGTCGGTTACAAGCTCAAGGGTGTCGAGAGCAATGTTGTTGGCATCAAAGAAGGTGGCCCGAATGGGGGCATCGGGAACCACTTTGTGCTGCTCGACTTCGGAACTCGTGCGGTAAAGGATGGCTGAGAACTTCACGGTTTCGCCCGGACGATAGATGTTCAGGTCGGTGAACGAGTTGAGAGCTAATCCTTTGGATTGTCTGAAATCTGAGCGATAATAGTTTATGGCAGGACCATAGATGTCGCCACCCTTCTTGACCTTGATTTCGCAACTGCTTATTTTTTCGGGTAGGATGAAACAACCCTCTTTGTCGGTCTTGTCTTCATAGACATCATATCTCACAGTAGCGCCCTCAACAGGCTGCCCAGTCTTGCTGTCGACCACAAACACGGCACATTGCTTGTCTTTCTGGACCGTGAACATGGTGAGGTCGTGAACTGCGACAGTGCTGCTCATGTCGAAGCTCTTGTTCATGATCTTCTCGCCATCTGACGATTCGAACTGTGGCAAAACGACATAGATGCCATACCTCTGCGGATTGAATGTGACAGTGTCGGTTCGGTTGAAGGGAATGACATCGTTTTTATTTACCGTGATGGATTGACAAAGCTCGAGATTCGCAATGTCGATGTCATATCTTTTCTTATGGTCGTTGAGGATTTTGTCGGGCACGCGATAGAGGTTCATCTTGTAGGCGTTGACATTATCTACATGAGCCTGGACAGTTATGGGGCTGGTAGAATGTGCATGCTCGATGTAATTGATATCAACACGCTTTTTCTCGATGCGGTTGATGTTGTTGCGGATTTCGGGAGCATAGAAGGAGTTGGGGAATCGCCTGATGTAGTCCTTGAGCATCGCATAATCGCTATGGTAATTGGCATCCTCGAGAATGAGTCCACTATGCTCGTTATCCTTGAATTTCTCGTAAAGTTCCTTTGTGTTAGAATATATGTCACATGTTTCGATGGCGAAGAGATAGGCTGGGACATTGTCTTTTTCGGCCTCGATCCAGTTGTTGCTGATGCTTTTTCTCAAAGCAGGGGTTTCGGTCAGCCGTCTGCATTTCATAGAGAGGAAGTCGAAGAGGGTGGGCACATAGGTGGCTCCCATCTTGTCGCAAGAGATGATCTTGTTGAGGCTTGTGATGGGCACTTGCTTGAGTGCCTGTGCATCGGCCAGGGCTAGGGTGATGAGTTCATCGACCTTGGCATCGAACTGGTCCTTGTCCCACTCCGAGTAGTCGTTGGCAGGTGTCTCGTCGTCGGCATTATCACGGCCAAAAACATAGAAGTTCTCGCTGTAGGACTTAAAAGCGAGTGCCTCGAAGTAGTAGAGGATGGACTTGAACTGAGGACGGTTCTCCTTGGCGATGACCTCCTCGATCTTCTTGATGATGTCGGGCATGTTCTCGTCGGAGATGAGCCCTTGAGCAATCGAATAGCGGATGATTGCATCGATGGCCTTTTGCCCGTCGCTTGTCTTGAGGGCGGCTTTGAGGTCCTTCGAGGCATTTTCTGCTACCGTTTTAGGGTAGTCGAAGTCGGGTTCGCTATCGCCACCCCAAAGATTCAATGGGAAAATAGCCATAATGCAAATAGCAGTTAATAGTTTCTTTAAAAAGGTATGCATAGTCGTAGAAATTAAATGGTCAATAATAGTTACAGATTCAAACGAATGCCAAATGCAAATTTAAGAAAAAAAAGTCAATAAAAAAAATCCGGTTTGCAATCTTGACGAGAAGATGTAACCGGATTTAATGAGTGTTTATAGAAAAATGATTTGTTACCTGTTAATATTGGTCTTTTGAATACCAGCATTAATGCTGTCTTGGTAGTTGAGCATAGCGTTGTCGTTTATTCGCTTGTCGTCTTGCATGATGGCTTTGGCGCCGCTGTTTGGCGAGTCGGCTGTCATCTCGATTTTGACTGCCTTTTTCTGGTCACCGCCAAAGCCGGTAAAGACCTTCATGGTGCACCAGATGCCAGCGAACATGGCCGCCATGTAGACGTATGGTCTGAGTCGCACCCATCGGGATGGCTTTACCTCTTCAGTGATTTCGACTTCAGGCAGCGAATCCATGAGATTCTTGCTGAAGTCGGCAAAGTAATGCTCGGGAACATTAAATCCAGGCTCTTTGCCAAGTTTTTTCAATATGGGGGATTCTTCTTGTTTCATTGCATCGATTTGACTCACGTAAAGGGTAAAGGTTTAATCGTTTTCAGAAAAAAACGACTCAATTTTTTTGATGGCATGATGATAAGAGGCTTTTAGAGCCCCCACCGATGTGCCGAGAATCTCGCTCATGTCTTCATATTTCATCTCGTCGTAGTAGCGCATATTGAAGACCATGCGCTGCTTTTCGGGCAGTATGGCAATGGCCTTCTGTAGCTTGATTTGTGCCTCGTCGCCGTTGAAGTACTCGTCGGCTTCGAGGTTGTTGACAAGGAATGAATTGTCGTCGGTGAGTGCGATGTTGTTCTGCACCTTCTTCTTGTTGATGAAGGTGATGGACTCGTTGATGGCAATCTTGTAGAGCCATGTTGAGAGTTTGGCGTCGCCACGGAAGTTGTCGATGCTGGTCCAGGCCTTGATGAAGGTGTTCTGGAGCACATCGTTGGCATCGTCGTGGTCAATCACCATGCGGCGTATCTGCCAGTAGAGCGGCTGCGTGTAGTGCTCGACCACTTTGGCAAAGGCACTTCGTGCGGTGTCCTGGTGATGCAGTTGCTCAACGACAGTCTCTTCGTCGTATGTATATTTTGTTTTGGCCATTAACAGTAAGCTGGTAGCAGAAATTATTCTTCTTTTATATTAAATGTGGTGCCAGTGAAGGTGACATTCTTGCCGTCGCAGGTGTAGGAACCAGAGATGGCACGTCCTTGACTGGTGATGTTGATCTTCAGATCGGTGATGGTGTACTTCTCGACGTTGCCCGATATGCTGGGAGTGAGCAAATCGGCATTGACCGTGTATCCTACAGGAGTGGCCACCACATTGAAGCCCTTATAGTCGATTTCTCCGTAGGGCGACTCAATGCTTGTGAGCTGGAAGTTCATGATGGCAAAGAGCCCGTTGGACAGCGAGTTGTCGAAGGCAAGCCCGTAGATGGCGTTGTCGAGCACCAGGGGTTGTGTCGAGTTGTCGACCGGTGTGACTGTGGTTTTAGTGTAGGGGAACAGTGGAATGGAGGTGATGTAGACATTGTTCTTGCCGTCGATGGTCATCTCGAGGTATACTGCATTGGTAGCACGGTCGTAGTAGCCACTGAGGTTGGTCACATCATGGCCCGAAGCCTTGGCGTTGCCAGCAAACTTGTAGGTGTAGACATCGAGCACAGTGTAGGTCATAGCGCCCGTCTCGATAGTGATGGTGCTGCCATTCAGGCTGATGACGGTGGTTGCCTTGATGGTCTTGTCTTCAGGATTGAGCACAAAGTTTGCCGAAGAACGGGCAAAGTAAGGCGTTCCGTTGATGTTGGTGTTGTCGACAATTCTATAGTAGGTCTGTTCTTCGAATTTATACTCGGAGTCGCTGTTGGAGCTGCAAGCCGAAAAGGCAAAGACGCATGTGAGAGCAGCGAAAAGATTAAAAATTTTGTTCATAGTTTAATTGATAACAATATTACTAAATTAAAAATAACCATTTACAGTGACATCGGCCACATCCTTGATGGTAAAGGTGGCAGTGACAAGCTCGTTGTCGAGATTGAACTTCCAGTCGAGAGCTCGCATCACATATTTGTCGAGGTCGCCCAGGTTGCCACCGTTGATTGATGAGGGCTTCTTGTCGCCATCGGTCACAATCTGATAGCCTTCTTTGGTAATGTTCATGTCAAGATTGGCGTAGGTGATCTCGTTCAGGGTGTTATTGCCAATGGTGAGGTTCTTGATGAGGAGCGTGGCCTTGTTGTTGTCGGGGTTGATGGTTACGATAAATGATGCACCATTTTCGTTGCGGGTTTCACCGTTGACGAGCGAAGTGACTTCGACTGCGGGGTTAGACACCTTAAGAATGTTGCCGGTCGCGTTCACGCGATAATCACCCACAGAGAAGGAAATGCGTGAGGATGGATTCTCGGTAGAGCGGTAATCCAGGAACAAATTCAGGTCGAAGACCCCCTTGAGGGTGCCCTTGTTGTTGATGGTGCCCGCCTTGATCACGTAGCCGCCCATAGTCTTATTATAGGTGACAGGAAT
>JAEEVB010000192.1 GCA_016287065.1 Muribaculaceae bacterium | reverse complement strand
GAGTCTCACCGCTACCCGAGCCGCTGTTCTCGGCTGTGCCACCTGAGCCGTTGGCTGTGATGTTGAGGGTGGTCGAAGCCTTGCTCTCGTCGATGGTGATAGTTCCATCGGCATTGAGGCCCTTGCCACCTGCACCGGTATTAGTGATGGTCACGGTACCGCCGGTGATGCTGATGTTGCCGTCAGCCTTCACGCTGGTGGGATAGTCGATGTCCTCACCGTCTACCACAAGGTTGCCCGACTGGGTCACCTGCAGGGTGGCGCCAGCAATGTCCACATTGCCTTCGGCCTTAATACCCTTGCCGCCATCGCTGGTCATGTTGATGTTCAGCGTGCCGCCCTTCAGGGTAATAGCACCCGTGTTCTCTTCATCTTCTATAATCACATCGTTATCGTCGGTTTCATAGCTCACTTGAATGCCGTCGTCGCCCACATTATTAATAGTGATGACGCCGCCGTTCTGCAAGAAATACTGGTTCACATTGAAGCCGTCGCCTACGGCACCCAGAATGTTGATGGCGCCCACGGTCTTCTTGATTTCGACATATTCCTTGCCCCAGAAGGCGTTCTTTGTGTTACCGGTGATGTTGAGGGTACCGCTGCCCTTGAACTCGGCATGGCCTTTCACGGCGAAGCAGCCCTTCTGCGGACCGTTCGTGCCGTCGGTCAAGGTTGAAGTAGTACCGTCGACCAGTTCAACGGCGATGCGCTTGCCGTCGCGAATGTTGATGGTTGCGCTATCGGGGTTGTGCAGGGTCAGGCCGTTAAGGCGAAGGGTGATCTTGTAACTACCATCCTGGTAGAACGAACCCATTGCCGAGGTGCCCTGCAGGGTATAGGTATATTCGGTTGCTACCGTAGCGTCTTGCACCACGCTCACATGGGCATTGGTTACCACGGGAGTGATGTGGCTGGCGATGTTACCTGCTACGGTCACATAGGCCTTGTTAGTAGAATAGTTGACGAGAATGTTGTCGTCGTCAAAAGTTTCACTATTCACATAGATACTGTCGATATCGGCAATATTGAAAACCTTATTTAATACAGTGAGTGTGGTCCCGTTCAGGTAGGGCATCGTGTCGAGTTGAGTGGTGTTGTAGGCATATTTCACATTGCCTGTGCACACCCACATGGTCTGTTGTGCTTGCGTGTTGAGCCATGCTGCAACTATCGCAAATATTATCGCAATGCGTTTCATGATATTATACCCAGTATTATGTTAATTAATGTCGTTACGTCACTCACATTCACTTTGTCATCGCCATTTAAGTTGGCAACTTCTTGATCCATGGTAAGATTACCCAAAATCATGTTGATAAGGGCAGTTACATCCGAGACGTTCACTTTTCCATCGCGGTTCACATCGCCTCGCAGCACTTGCGACGAGCCTCCTTCGTTAGAGAAATACATGAAGTTCATCGCACTCAATGCAATTGTTGCATTGCCATCATTGCTTGTCGCTACCAGCTTGCCGTTATTGAAAACAATTTTCAGGCCATCGGTAGAGACGCATTGCTCGCTTCCCGCGCCTGAATTGAAACGCAGGTAAGAGAAGCCTTGAGCATGAATGCCGACACCTATCAAGAGTGTCACCATCATTATTAAAATCTTCTTCATTTGCGATTGTTTTTAACAGTTTCTACGTTTTTGGTTTGCTAAAGTAATCATAACCTTTCTTTTAGCAAAAAATATTCAGTAGGCAAGGATTATTTTTCAACTAAACTCAAAAAAAACACCCACTTTTTTCAGTACGGTTTGTATTTGTCTAAAATTTCCATTACTTTTGTACAAAATTCATAGAATAATGGAAAAAATTGACAATCTTGACAGGCAAATTCTGGAAATCGTGATGAAAAATGCACGCATTGCTTCAAAAGATGTTGCCTTGAAGTGTGGCGTTTCACGTGCCGCCGTACACCAGCGCATCCAGCGACTCATCGACATGAAGGTGATTACTGGCTCGGGCTATCACGTCAACCCCAAAATGCTGGGTTACTCTACCTGCACATTCATCGGCATCAAGCTCGAGAAAGGCTCGCTCTACCAGAACCTCATCAGCGAGTTCGAGAAAATCGATGAGGTGGTGGAGTGCCACTTTACTACAGGCCCATACACGATGATGGTGAAACTCTATGCGCGCGATAATGAGCACCTCATGCAACTGCTCAATGGCAAGATTCAGAACATACCAGGTGTGGTGGCTACTGAAACGCTCATATCGCTCGATATGAGTATTCAACGCGAAATCCCCATTCAGCCTTAATCTCTCAAGGCCGGGCTAGAATAGTATTTTTATCTACATTTTACCATTTTATTGCTCAATTATTTGGTAAAGTGCCAAAATTGTGGTACTTTTGCCAAGAATTGCTGTTGTATCACCATCAACACTCAACTCTAAACACTCAACTTTGCCAAAGGCGAATAAACCTCAAGTGAAACTTGAATAAACCTATGAATGAAAACGAAATCATCGACCGCATCAAGTACCTGATGAAGGAACTGAACTACAAGCAAGGAGAGTTTGCTCAAAAAATTGATGTGGATGCATCTAACCTCTCGAAGTATCTCAACGGCCGCCTGCCCGTGAGCGACGCGCTGGTGAACCGCATTGTCGTGAACCTGGGCGTGAGCAAGGAGTGGCTAGAAAAGGGCACCGACCTCCCCTTTGCCAAGCTGCCCAATGTGCCCGCCACAACCACGCTAAGCGCCACGCAGTTAAGTACAGCCGTGCAGGGCACCCCAGTCTATGATATCGACGTGACAGCCGGCACTATGCCCCGCGCTCGCATGTTTACCGACGACCAGATTGTGGGTTCCATCAACCTGCCCGATGTCATGAGCCAGAATTGCCGTGTGGTGCGCGTGAGCGGCGACTCGATGAGCCCCGTGATTCGCAATGGCGACTACATTGCGGTGCGCGAACTCACCAACTTCCAGCAAATCTTCTGGGGACAGATTTATGTGGTGCTACTCGATGACTATCGGCTGGTGAAATACATTCGCCGCCACGAGAACCCCGCCATGGTGATACTGCGCAGCGAGAACCGCAACTACGACGATATGGAAATACGCCGTGCCGACATACGCGAACTCATGTTCGTACAGCACATCATTCATCTCGATACCCGCAATTGAGCCATGGACGACATTATTTACGAAAACGCATTTGTGCACACGTTGAGCAACGGGCTCAGAATGGTGCATGTCAAGAATCATGCACTGGTGTCGTGGTGCGGCATAGCTGTCGATGCCGGCAGTCGTGACGATCCTGCCGGGCAATATGGCCTGGCACACTTTGTGGAGCATACCATTTTTAAAGGCACCACACACCGCAAGGCATGGCACATCCTGAACCGCATGGAAAACGTGGGTGGCGAACTCAATGCCTACACTACTAAGGAGAATACCTTGCTCTACTCGGTCTTCCCGCACAGGCACGAGGAACGTGCCATGCAACTCATTGCCGACCTGGTGGGCTGGTCGGTGTTCCCGCCTGCCGAACTGGAGAAGGAACGCGAGGTGGTGACCGAGGAAGTGATGAGCTACCGCGACACGCCTGCCGAGGCCATCTTCGACGATTTTGAGGACCTGATATTTGCCGGCAGCCAGTTGGGGCACAACATATTGGGATTGGAGAAAGATCTCGATAGCATCACCACCGAGCACTGCACTCGCTACCTCAAGCAACTGTATGTGCCCACCAACATGGTACTCTTCTCGGTGGGGCCTGAAAAGCCAGAGCGCATCTTCGCCCTGGCCGAAAAGCACTTCAGCTTCCTGAATCACACGCTATTGCGTACATCACCTCGAGTCACGCCGGCCACAATACAACCGTTGCACCACACTTGCGCCATGCAGCTGCACCAGTGCCACACCCTTGTGGGGGTGAGGTTGCCGTCGATGTTCAGTGAGGAGCGATTCACCCTGTCGCTGCTCAACAACATTTTGGGTGGCCCCGGCATGAACTCGCTGCTCAACCTTAATCTGCGCGAGCGTAGAGGGCTGGTCTATACCGTAGAGTCGTCGTTGGCCCGGTACACCGACAGCGCCTTGCTGCAAATCTACTTCGGCTGCGACCACCATCACCAGCAGCGGGCACTCGATATTGTGGCCAACACCCTCAATAGCCTGGCCGACAAAAAACTGTCGGAACGGAAACTGAACGACTTCAAACGGCAATACTGCGGCCAGTTGCTCGTTGCAGCCGACAGCACCGAGTTTGTTGCCATGAATGCGGGTAAAAACCTGCTCTACTGGAACAAGACACCGCACATAGCCCACACCGTGCAACGCATTATGGACATTACGGCCGAGGAACTGCGCACGGCGGCACAGTCCATCACTTTCGACCGTTGCTCAACCCTCACCTTCACTTGATAAAGGGTGAGCGACAAGCGTGGAGCCGGTAAGAAAAATGCTAACCTGCTGGCATGACACAACTGAAAAAAGTGTCAGAAAATGGAAATGCGCGTTTTTTTTGGCATTTTTTTTGCACGCTTACGCCAAAATAACTATTTTCGTAGCAAATTAACTAATAAACGTACTGCAATTATGAACGATGTAAACCATTATCTGCAACTTGCCGAGAAGAAGATGAACGAGGCTGCAGCTTACCTTGAAGATGCCCTCGCACACATTCGCGCAGGCAAAGCCAACGTGAAAATTCTCGATGGCATCAGAGTAGATGCCTATGGCAGCAAGATGCCGCTGAACAATGTGGCTAACGTGGTGTGCCCCGATGCACGCACCATTGCCATCACACCTTGGGACAAGTCGATGATCAAGGTCATCGAGAAGGCCATTATCGACTCTAACGTGGGCATTATGCCCGAGAACAATGGCGAGATGATTCGCCTCAATATTCCTCCTTTGACCGAGGAAC
>JAEEVB010000191.1 GCA_016287065.1 Muribaculaceae bacterium | reverse complement strand
GCCGATGCGCCACAACCCTCGCCGTTAAACATAATCACATAGCCGTGCAGGTCGTGTGCAAGTGCCATCATCTCCTTGTATCGGCAGCATTGCTTTTCATGTTGCATCGAGGCAATAGTGAGATGACGCTTGAATATGGGATAGGGATTGATTTGAATCTTGTACAGCCTTTCCAGGCCATTCTTTTGCGAATACTGCCACATCAGCGTTTCCTGCTCAGGGGGCTGATTTTCCTTGCACAGAAAACAGGGTCGCCGGCTGATTGCCTCAGGACTCACATCGGCAGCCGTAGAACGCACGCGCTCGGGATTATGCTGCATGACAATGCGAGCACACGACCTGCCCTCGCCGTCATCAAGCCATAACTCACGGGTGAGCAGCCCATCAAGGGCAGCATAATTGTCGCGTGCCAATTTCCAATCTTGCAACTGGCGAGCGAAAAGTGCTTCTATGTCTTCAACAAGATTCATCAATCATTATTATTCGTCACACTTGCAGCAGCAATTGCCTTTCTTGTTCAAAGCAATGCGTGCCTGGAGTTCCCAGGTGCGAATGCGGTCCTTGTAGAGGTTGTTGCGGTTCATCTTCTCCACATCAAGGCTGGCATCGCTGTTGTCGTCCCAGCGGCGGCACATATACACGGGTGTATAGACACGGCCAATCTGGTAAGTGCGGGAGATGTTCAGACCCAGTGCATAGTCCTCACCATAGCTGGTGTTAGGAATCTTCACATCGCGGAGCACAGGGGTATAGAATGCACGAGGAGCGCCCAGACCATTGATGCGCAAAGCATTGTTGCGGCCATTTTCGGGAGTCCACTCCTTGTGGTCGATTACGCCGGGAGGAATGGGATTGCAGTTGATGTCGGTCATCAAATAGGTACCCACCACCATAGCAACGTTTTGCTCATAGAAGGCGTCGACCATAGTCTGCAGCGTGTTCTCGTCTTTGTACATGTCATCGCTGTCGAGCTGCACCACAAACTTGCCTGCCTTTTCATGATGAGCAGCCAGATTCCAGTAACCGCCAATGCCCATATCATAATAGTCGGCAATGATGTGGATGAGGCGCGGATCATTATATTCGGCAATAGCCTCGCGGGTGCCGTCGGTCGAGAAGTTGTCAACCACCATCAGGTTGAACTTGAAGTTGGTCTTCTGACGCAGCACGCTGTCGATAGCGTCGCGAATGGTGCGTATGCGGTTGCGCACAGGAATCATTACTGTAGCCTCCACTTCAAACTTGTCATGGTCAAACTCAATGTGCTTGAAATTGGGAGCCTCATTACCGTCAACCACCTTGGTGGGAGCCAGATAACCGCCAATTTCCTTCAGATGCTCGGTGCAGGCAGCCTCCATTTCAATCTGGCGGCCACGATTGCGGGGATCAACATAGTCAAAAATCTTCTCGCCGCTCTTGCGGGTGTCGAGTTCCACATCGCTATAAAGGAATTCGTTGATGTGGCAAATGTCGGCAAACTGCGAAAGCTTGAGACGCAGGTCATAAAGTCCGGCAAACTCATAGTCGGCCTTCATGGCAGCGGCGGCCTTCTTGAAACAGCAACCGCAGAAGAAGTAAACCGAACCAAAGTCGAAGTCGTCGCGCAGACTACCGAACTGATAGTCGATTACGGGAGCCTTGACAGCCCCGCCCTCGGTCACATTATAGTGGTCGGCATAGAGCATGCCTGCTTGAGAGTCGTCGGCAAGTTTCACAAAGCGCTCTACTGCAAAGGGAGCAAATTTGAGCGTATTATACTTGTTGTAATAAAGCACATAGTCGGCATCGGCATATTCGGCAATAGCCTTAATAGTGCTCGAAGCAGCAAGGTTCTTCACTTTGATGATTTCACAACCATCAATAGTGCCTTGAGAGTCGTCGGTTGCAAGCAAATAGATTTTACTGACCAGTTCTTCAGCCTTCAGGTTCTGAACGGTGAGTTTAGCCTGTTCGGCATTTGCAAAAGGAATGAAGCAGTTAATTCTTCCCATAGTTGTTTTTGTTTTAATGTTGTTTTTATTGTTTTATTTGTTTGTTCTTGTTTTTATCAATACGAGCCAAAACCTCCCAAGTGCGTATGCGGTCCTTGTAAAGGTTGTTGGCATTCTCGTGTTCAATGTCGAGGTCGGCATCGGTATTGTCCTCCCAACGCCGCGCACAAGTCATGACATCATAGACGCGCCCTATGCGATAGTCGCGTGAAATCATGAGACCCATGGCGTAGTCTTCACCATAATTGGTGTTAGGAACATTGATTGAACGGTAAACAGGCGTATAGAAGGCACGAGGACCACCCACCCCATTCACATGCATCAAATTGTTGCGGCCGTTCTCGGGAGTCCATTCACGATGAGCGACAATGCCTGGGGAAATTACGTTAAGGCTCATGTCGGTCACCTGATAGGAGCCACACACCATAGCGGCATTGTCAACATAGAACCGATTGACCATGGTCTGAAGCACTTGTGGTGTTGCAAACACATCATCGCTGTCAAGTCCTATGATGAACTTACCGCAGCATTCATGGTTAGCGGCAAGATTCCAGCACCCACCTATACCCAAATCAGTTCGTTCGGGGATGATGTGCAACAGTCGCCGATCGTGGGCAAACTCCTCGATGACTTGAGAAGTACCGTCGGTAGAATGATTATCGACAACCATGATATTAAAGGGGAAAGTAGCCTGCTGCATTAACACGCTCCTGATAGCATCAGCTATCACACGCACGCGATTGAGCACAGGAATGACTACAGTCACTTCGACCGGAAACTTATATTCATCGAAATTAATATCGAGGAAATCGGTTGGAGACAAATAAGCACCAAGCCGCTTGAGATGCCAGGTGCACACCTGCTCCATCTCTTGCTGCGTCATAGCAGCTTCAGGCAATTGATAATCGAAGATTCTTACACCCGACGAGCGAGAATCGGTCTCCACGTCGGTATAAAGGAATTCAGGTATTCTCACCACACCACCCCATCGCGAAACAGCAAGTCTGATGGCATAGAACGCCGCATAATGCAAACTGTCGAGGTTCAACTCTCCACCAGCAAGGTCGTGCTTTAATTCAGACAAAGCCTGCTGGAGAACCGAAGTGCGGAACAAGACGACAGAACCAAAGTCGAAATCATCGCGCAAAGCGCCCAGCTGACAATCAATAAGTGGATGCTTGACGACATTGCCATTGGATTTGCGCCTATAATGGTCAGAATAGAGCATAGCAGCCTGAGTGTCGCGAGCCACAATCATCATGCGCTGAATGGCATGATAGTTCATCACCACCTCCACGTCATTGAGCAACACAAGCGTGTAGGTGCAATCGGCCGGTATCTTGAACCAAGCATCGAGATTGCCCGGTTCAAAGTCGTACTGATGATGCACCTCGCAAGGCCAGTCGGCCGAGTCGGTGACGAAGCCAGCATTTCCACACCAGCAACACACAGTTAACTTGCTACTATTCTTATCGTCATTAAGCATATATTCTACTTGTTGAGGAACTTGAGCACATCGCTCATGAGCGACTCGCGAGCGTCTTCATCCTTAACGGTCTCGAAGGGGAAACCAAGCACCACAGTGCGATAAGAGCCACGGTCTGACGCTATGCCTGCGGGGATGTTGTTCTCACTATATCGCATGATGGTAGCACCCATGTCATCGCTCGGTGTGATAGCATCGGGCGACTCCACTGCATAGAAACGGTCGTTGAGTTTGTTCACAAATGTGAAGTCCAAACCGTCGGCGAGTTCCTGGAACTGAGAAGGCACGGTAGTCACCTCGCCTGACTGCGACGCCTGGTCGGTGAGCCACTTGTAGCCCAGCACATTCTCGGCAAGGTTCGTTTCCATATAGTTCACATTCTTCTTGTCCCACACATCGCTGCCCACATAGGCGCCTGTCATCAACAGCGAGCCACCCTGGGCAGTAAAGTCACGAATAGCGTCGATCAGGCCAATAGAGAAAATTTTGAATCGAGAGGGATAATATCCGCTGCCGTTAGGAACCTCCTTTTGTTTGCCCATAATGAAATCGACCACCTCGAAGCCCTTGAGATAAATCTCCTTGTCTTCAATGGCCTTCACGCTGCTCGACACAAACGAGTAGCCCGCCTTCATGATAGCCTTGCCGTGAATTGCCGGATAGTCGAAGGTATTACCAGCCACCACCTGCTTCTCGTAGCTGGAACGGCTTGCACCGAAGCCACCGGCGTCATCGTCACGCCAATCAAGCGAACGGTTGAACTCAAACTGCGGACCAACGTAATTGATTTGCTGCATGTAGGGCACGCCATGGTCTTTCTCATCGGCAAAGCCTGCCATGGTGCCTGCATCGAACCAGTCGGGCGCACTCACACGGGTAAAGCCGTTCACAACCATCACAGTTCCCTTGCTACCAGGAGCAACACCACAGGAGAGCACCTCGCTTGGGAAGGAACGGCCGCCCTCGTTAAGGGCGATGATCTTGAATGAATGTATTTCGTTATCTTTGATTTCAACTAAATATTCAGTGCCTTTGGTAGTAGCAATCTCAACAAAGCCAGCACCCTCGCCCCTACGCTCCAGCACAATGTACTTGGTGGGGTCGGCACTGTCGCTCTGCGTGTCGGCTGTGGGTTTCCACGAAAGAAGGAACTCGCCCTTGTCCTGCAGGGGACGGATGGCGAAACTGTTGACGGGCAACGGTTGCACCACATAGTCGCGATGGTCGCGCTGTGCGATGAACTTGAGCATGCCCTTGTAGATGGCACGACTCACATCGAAACGGAAGGCAGGGTCAAGGCCATACTTCATGTCGGCAAAGTTCTGGTGCGACAGCAACTCGAGCAACATAGCAGGCACTTCGGGAACACGGGCCTCGTAGTACGAGGCATCGCGCAGTCCGCGTCTTGTCCAGTTG
>JAEEVB010000190.1 GCA_016287065.1 Muribaculaceae bacterium | reverse complement strand
TGTGCGGCAGTGTCGCTGGTGCGCAGCAGCGAGTCGGCACGGTCAAGCTCCGCAGTAATGCGCGCATCGTGGCTGCCCCCACAGCCCACGAGCAGGGCTGCGAAGAACAAGAGCAATATGCCAGGCCAGCGTTTCATCACATCAATAACATAAAGAATGTGAACTATTGCGTTTTGAGGGGGGTTACTCTTTTTCGCCGTAGAGGAGGTCGCCGGCGTCGCCGAGGCCGGGGACGATGTAGCTGTGCTCGTTAAGCAAGTGGTCGATGTCGGCCGTCCATAGGGTGATGTTGTCCTTGGGGAGCCGCTCACTGATGAAGTCGATGGCTTGGTCGGTGGCGATGACGCTTGCCAGATGCACATGCTTGGGATGTCCCTTGGTCATGAGTGCCTGATAGGCAAGTTCCATCGACGAACCCGTGGCAAGCATGGGATCGGCAATGACCACGACCTTGTCGTCGATGCGCGGGCAGGCGATATACTCGATGTGCACCTTGAAGTCGTTGGTCTTCTCAATATACTTGCGGTAGGCCGACACAAAGCCATTCTCGGCCTGGTCAAAAAATGTGAGGAAACCCTCGTGGAACGGTAGTCCGGCACGCAAAATGGTGGCAAGCACCACCTTGTCGGCCAGCACATTGGTCTTGGCTGTGCCCAACGGGGTAATGGTCTCCACTTCCTTATACTCGAGTCGCTTAGAGATTTCATAGGCCATAATCTGACCAATGCGGTGAATGTTGGCACGGAAACGCAGGCGCTCCTGCTGCCGGTTGCAGTCGCGCAGTTCGCTCATGAACTGCCCTACCAGTGAGTTTTGATTACAAAGATTGATAACTTCCATTTTTGTGGTTGAGGGTTGTAATGCGAGCAAGCTCGCGGTTGAGGGTTTAGAGTTGAGGGTTGAGGGGCTAAGGGCTATAGTAGGCGGTGAGGATGGCGCGGGCCTTGTCGCGATCAATCTCGAGCTGGCGGCGCAGTTCGTCGATGCTCACCATCTTGAACTCAAGTCGCAAGAACTGGATGAACTGGAGGGTGATGGGTTCACCATACACATCGCCCTCGAAGTCAAACACATTCACCTCGATGCTCAGTTTCCTGCTCTCGCTCAGCGTGGGACGATAACCCACATTCACCATGCCTTGCCACCACTTGCCCTTGAGCAAGACCATCACGGCATAGGCACCATTGTGCGGAATGAGCGCATCGGGCGCTATCTCGCCCACATTGGCGGTGGGGAAGCCCAAGGCGGTGCCATTGCGAAAGCCATGCACCACATGCCCGCTCAACGAATAAGGCCGACCCATGCAACGCAGGGCATCGTCGACCTTGCCAGCGGTAATGAGATTGCGGATGATGGATGAACTCACCGGCGCATACTGGCCCAAATACTCGGGCGCTTTGACCACATCGATGCCCAACTCGGCTCCCCAGCGCACATAGTCGGCAAAGGAACTTGAGCGGTCGTGCCCAAAGCGGTGATTATAGCCCATGAGCAGCACTTTCACGCCATAGGTGTGCAACATGCGCATAAACTCGAGCGCACTGAGCTGAGACAATTCGGGAGTGAATTCAAGTGGCACGATGTAGTCGATGCCTTGTTGCGAGATGGTTTGCAACTTGTCGGAGAGCGACATGAGCATCTTCACCTCGTGTTCGGGATGGAGCACTTGCCGCGGGTGCTGCTTGAAAGTGAACACCGCCGAAGCCATTCCACGAGCCGCCGCTTCGCGTTTCACCGCGTCGAGCAGCGTGAGGTGCCCAAGATGCACCCCATCGAACATGCCGATGGCCGCTACCAGTTCGGTTCCCTGTGGTATGATGTCGGTCGGGTTCGCCATAATCACAAATAAGATTTCAAGAGGTCTTCAAACTCGGTTCCGGGAGGCACCAGCAGCGCATTGAAACCGAGCTGGCGTGCCGCCTCGATGTTATCGGGCCCATCGTCAAGGAAAAGTGTCTCCTCGGGCACGATGCCCATCGTCTCGACCGCGTAATCGAAGATGCCACGATAGGGTTTGCTGCAGCCCGCCTTGTAGGACACGGTGATACCGTCGAAATAGTCGTCGACTGTAAGGCCCTCTTGCTTGAAAAGTTCGGCCAAAATGCCCTCGTACATGATGGGATTGGTGTTGGACAGCAGATACACCCCATAACGATTGCGCAACCGACGCAGACACTCGAGCCGACGACGGGGAATGTCGACAATGAAGCTGCTGAAGGCTGCGTCGAGTTGCTCATCGGTCACCTCGGGAGGCAGGTCCTTGTGCACCTCGGCCCTGAAGTCGGCCGCACTGATTTGCCCCGCCTCAAGATCGGCAAAAACGCCCTCCTGAATATAAAGTCCGATGAGGTTGTCAGCATCTTCAAGCCCTATGTCAAGTAATGCCTGCAGACAACGGTTACGGTCGAGGTCGACAATGACTCCGCCCATATCGAAGAGCAGGTTCTTAATCTTGCCACGCCGCTTCATCACAGGTGTTTTTTCATCACACGCATAGTGTCGGTGCACAGTTTAGCAAACACCTCGCGGTTCTTGAGCAATTGGGTGATTTTCATCTGGCGGTCCTGACCCTTAAACAAAAAGCCCGTGTCGTTCGACTCAATAGCACGCATCATGGTGCGTGCACCCACCTCGGTCTTGTCGCGACGGGTGATGAGGATGTCGAACTTCTCGAACCAGCGGTTCACGCGAGCCATACTCAGATTGATGAGACCAGCATCCACACAGTTCACATTGATGTGGCGCGAGCGTAGCACTGTAGACATGTAGATGGCAAACAGCGTGAGTGCCAATTTGCTCTGCGCAAAGGCAGCAATGGGCATGAAATTGTTGACTGCAGGGAACTCGTAGGGCAACGACACCAGATTGCGAGTGAGCGAGGTAGTGAAGATGATGCTGCTACCATCGTTCATAAGATCGACACACAACTGCGACAGGAGCACGGTGCTCAGGAAGTTGACCTGCACCAGTTTCTCGTAGCCGTCGGGCGACTTCTCGCTATGGTGCGAGATGTAACTGGCGTTGTTGACCAAGGTTTTCACTGGCCGCCCCAGCGCCTTGAGTTGCTGTACAAATGACTTGACCGATTCGAAAGAGCCGAGGTCGAGATGCAGCGTGGTGATATCGGTATTACCAGTGGTCTCGACAAGTTCACGAGCATAAGCCCTACACTTCTCCACATTGAAGCAAGCCATGACTATGGGTTTGCCCTGAGCGGCAAGCCTGCGCGAAATGACGCGCCCCATAGTATCGGTAGCGCCTGTGATTACATAGAGGCCGTTGTTATCAGTATTCATAGTCGTAGAGAATTATTTAGACACTTTTGTTTTCTTGTACTTGTAGTTAACACCCAGGTTGTACATGATGAAGGCCTGAATGTCGGTATATTCCTCGATAATCTTGCTCACTGGCTTGCCATGGCCATGACCAGCATTCACATCGATGCGGATGAGTTTCACAGCATCGCCTGTGTTGCTGGCCTGCAGTTGGGCGGCATACTTGAATGAGTGTGCCGGCACCACACGGTCGTCATGGTCGCTTGTGGTAACCAGGATGGGCGGATACTTAGTACCATCGCTCTTGATGGTGTGCAATGGCGAATAGTCCTTCAGGTACTTGAACATGGCCTCGCTGTCGTCGCTACGGCCATAGTCGGGAGCCCAGTTCCAGCCAATGGTGAACAGGTGATAACGAAGCATATCCATCACACCCACCTGAGGCACAGCAGCACCGAAGAGATCGGGACGCTGGTTGACCACGGCACCCACGAGCAGACCACCATTGCTAGCACCGTTACAGGCAATCTTGCCCTTGCAGGTATAGCCCTCGGCAATGAGCCACTCGGCAGCTGCGATGAAGTCGTCGAACACATTCTGCTTCTTCATCTTGGTGCCTGCTTCATGCCACTCTTCACCATATTCACCACCGCCACGCAGATTGGTGTAGGCGCAAATGCCGCCCTGGTCAATCATAGCGAACGGAGTGCGCGAATAGCTGAAGCCTGGATTCATGCTGGCATTGAAGCCGCCGTAGCCATAAAGGAACACGGGTCGCTTGCCATCCTTCTTCATACCTTTTTTATATATAAGGAACATAGGAATCTTTGTGCCGTCCTTGCTGGGGTAGAACACCTGGTCGATCTGATAGTCGGCCGGATTGAGAGCAATGGCTGGCTGGAAGAACACCTTCGACTCATTGGTAGCTGCATTGTAGCTATAGACGGTTGAGGGGAAGGTATAGGAAGTGAAGTTGTAGAACACTTCTTTACGAGTGTTCTTGCTGCTGAAGCCCACCGAACCCAAAGCCGGCAGCTTGATTTCGTGCAACTCCTTGCCATTGGCATCATAGAGGTAGGCATGGTTGCTGGCATCCTTGTCGTAGGTAACGATGAACTTGTGGTCGCTCATCTGAATGCCGCTCAACACCCATTTCTTCTCAGGGATGAACTCGGTGAAATTCTTTGCGCCCAAGTTGTTGGCATCATAGGCAAGCACCTTATAGCAAGGAGCATTCTGGTTGGTGAGAACGTAAATCTTGCCATTATCCACGCCAATGGGGCCAAATGAGAACTCGCCGTCTTGTGCAATCTTCACATAGTGCGGGTTGAGACTCTTAAGGTCCTTCACATAGAGAGCGTTGCCCTCGCCAGCACTTTGCAGGATGAACACATAGCGTTCATCTTCGTCAACACCCACCTGGTGGAAGAGCAGGGGGTCTTCGTAGCTGCGATACTCCAAGTAGTCCTCGCTTTGTGGCGTGCCCAACTTGTGATACATCACCTTGTGCCACTCGTTCTTTGAGCTCTTGGCATCCTCGGGCTGGTCGTAAGCGCTGTAGAAGAAGCCGTCGCCCAGCCACTGAGCATCGGTGAACTTGGCCCACACGATGTGGTCGTCGA
>JAEEVB010000189.1 GCA_016287065.1 Muribaculaceae bacterium | reverse complement strand
GATGGCGTAGGTTATTTTAGCAACACATATAGTGGTTCAACCTCTTTGTATAAATTAGGTGTCAAAGATGGTCGTGTAGGTTTCTGGACTGCAGTTGCCAATGGCGAGACCGTGTATGGCAATACTGCTTACGCAACACAAGAATGTGCAATATTCCCCATTGATGAAATGGAACTCAAAACTGTTGTTAAAGATGGTTTTGAGAACACTGCCTACAAGGTTTCCAACAACCTTTATGGTGTTACGGTTGCCGGCGGTAAACTCTATGCCAAAGATTATGGACTATATGCTAACCCGAGTACGAAGCCAGATGAAGCTGTTGACTATATGCAACGTGCCGGAATGCAGGCTTGCGACGATTATGACCAGAGCAACTGGGTAGCTCTGAATGTAGATAATCCTGATTCCTACGTTGGTAAAGACTTAAGCGTTACGGGTACCCTCGTGAGGAAGCCCAATCCCGAGATGAATGTCTCAAAGATTACGGCTACTACTCCCGCCAATTCAAACTATACGCCCAACGTTTACATCCCCGCCAGTTTCATGGGCGAAACCCAAACCAGTCCTGTAGGCAACCAGAACACTTATTTCTTTGTCACCCCCAAGCCTCAAGAATATGCCCATATCACCTGGGCCGTCTATGGTGGTGATGGCAAGTTCTATATTGCTGCTCCCGAGGGATCCATTAACCAGGCTGCTCTCAAAGGTGGTTTTGAAGCTGATGGTTCACTGATTGGCGGGCTCACTAGCTTTGAATCAGGCGAGACTTACGAGTTTGATGCAATCATTCAAGTGAATCCCTCAAGCAAGAGTCCTTATACAACTGGTGGCTATAGCACCAATTATACGGTCTATCCAACATCAGCCCCCACGGTTATCACAGCAGTTAATGAGGTTAATGTAACTAAGACCGTCGCTCACATCAAGTACTACAACTTGGCAGGCTTGGCAAGCGACCAGCCCTTCGACGGTATCAACATTGTTGTAACCACCTTCTCCGATGGTTCCAAACAAGCTGTAAAAGTATTGCATTGATATTCTATAAATAGAGGGTGCTCCAATACATGGTGCACCCTCTATTATTAAAATACTCGATATCTCGTTTACCGCTTTACTACTTTACTACTTTACTACTTTACTACTCTACTACTCTACTCGTCAACTATTCTACGATTCTACGATTCTACTAATTTATGCACCGTTTTCTCTCATCAGTCCTGATTGCCCTCATCGCCACCACTGCCCTATTGGCCCAACAGCGTGGCGACGTGAACCGTGACGGCAAGGTCAACGTGACCGATGTCACCACACTTGTCAATATGATTCTGAGAGTGGAGCCTATCGACTCTGTAGCGGCAGACATTACACACGACTCGCGCATCAACGTGAGCGACATCACCGCACTGGTCAACCTCATTCTCAACCCACCGCCACCAGAGCCGCAGGACAGCATCTGCTTCATGCACATCAGCGACACCCACAGCACCGATATCACGCTCAAACCCATGATCGAGATGCTCGATTCAGGCGATTGTGCTTTTGCCGTCATTACCGGTGACCTCTTGCCCACCCCCACCATGCTCAACGAACTCAAAGCGGCCACCAAGCCCATCTTCCAGATTCCGGGTAACCACGATGCTTGGGATGGCCTGGGACAGCGTGGCTTCCACGAGCAGGTGCAACTCGCCACCAACCTAGGTTATGACATCCATTATGGTGCCGACGATGCCTGCTACTTCTACGCCGACGTGGTACACAACAACCGCACCCTGCGCGTCATTGGCATCGACCAGTACGAGATTGAAACGGTGGGACCCACGCACACCAACAGTGCCATTGTCTATTCGCAGCAACAAATCGACTGGTTCATCAATGTGCTCGAGAACAGCGACGACGTCGATGGCATCATCATCCTGGCGCATGCCGGTTTCGGTAACCATGCGGTGGGCGCACGCGACATGAACTATGTCAACGAGTTCGTTTCCATCAACGCATGGACCTTCCTTTTCGGCTACTTGCACGATGGCATCAGTCAGCCTACAATGATTCCAGAGATTGTGGAAGCCTTCAGTACAGGTGTGAATATGGAGAATGTGCGTTACTGCAACGGTATTGAGGGCGACACCATCACCATCAACACCCATTTCTCGGGGCCACACAATTCATTCATTGCCCACTATGCCGGGCATATCCATTTCGACATTGTCGAGCGTCTGCCCGACTTCCCCTGGCAGACAATGGCCATCATTGCCTATGGAGGCAAGGGCAAAGGTAACAATTGGAACGACCTGGTCAAGCCCAGTAGCGGTGAACTGTCTTACACCATCAACCGCAACATCGTGAACTTCACCACGAGCGAGCATACCATCAGGCGACTGGGCTCTACCGAGAAGGACGACGGCACCTTCCGCCGCTCCATCTCCTTCCCCCTCCGCCCCTAACTGTAGGGACAACCTTCAGCTCGACGGAGCGAGCATTGTAGGGACAGGGCGTGCCCTGTCCGCCTCTCCGATAACCCCGAGAACTCTGAGAACTCCGAGAACTCCGAGCATAGAAAAAGAATAATTAATAAATAAAATATAATGCTTATGACTAAAAAATTCTTACTCCTCCTGATGCTCGCTTGGGCTTTCACCACCCAGGCCACCATCAATGTCAAGGTCACCACTTCGGCCAACGACACCCACGAGCACTTCTATGCCAAGGAGGCCAATGCCCCCGACATGAACGTGCACACCAAAATCGGGCATTACAAGCTCACCGACTCCATCCAGATCCGCTCCTTCTTCGTCGAGGCCATGGTCCTGCCTGGCGACCTCGAAGGCATGCCCATCAATGCCAAATTCACCGGTATGGAACTCGAGGGTGCCACTACCAAGCCAGGCAGTGCCACCAGTTTCAACTTCAAGGTTTATGTCAAGAAACTCACCCCCGAAGTCATGGTGAAGCCCACCGGCGAGTTCTATGTAGGGGGCTATGACAGGGCCCTCACCTACTATGAAGGCGAAGAGCCCTACTTCGACGGACAGGCTATCTTCGACGACATTGCGGCCGAAGGTGGACTCGGTTCCATCTGCAATGCCGACTTCAACCGGCCCTACACCTACAAGGGCGACTCCCTACGCATTGGTCTCGATATGGACATCCCCGATCCCATGCACTTCTACTACAAGCAGACTACAGCACAGGTTGCCGATGCGGTATCCTATCATGTGTCAAACTTCGTTGCCATTGTCAGCGACGTACCTATGCCCCTGAATAATGTGTGCTTCTACCCTTCCAGTTTGTTGGCCTCCTATGCCAACCGCTTCGGTATGGCGTTCACTCCCAACACGCTCCCTGCCTTCATCATCAACTACTATACCAACGATGTCACAGGCACCTATAACTGTGAGGCCGATGCCGTCATCACCCTGCTTGCCGATGGCGACACCATCGGCACTGCCCAGGTGACCAAAGGCGATTCCTTTGCTTTCGAGGCCCTCGACACCGAGCGCACCTACACCCTGTGCATCAACGATGAAGCCTTACAGGAAATCTCTTTCGTGGAGCCTGATAGCGACATTACGCTCGAAATCGACGAGGAAACCCTGTTGCGCGGCGACGTTAACCGTGACGGCAAGGTGAACGTGACCGACATCACCACCCTCGTCAATATGATTCTGGGGGTTGTTAACAAGGACATGGAAAGCGCCGACCTCGACGCCAGCGGAAAAATCAATGTGACCGACATCACCACTCTTGTCAACATCATCCTCGGCATACTCTAAACTCTAAACTCTAAACCCTAAACTCCAAACAATATGAAAACAATCAAATCTCTCTTTATGGCAGCTCTCATGCTGGGCATCTGCTTGCCTGCTGCAGCCGACTTCAACGGCACCGGCTACTATCGCGTAAAAAACGAAAAATATAGCCGCTATATTTCGGCAAATAATGATCAGGCCGACTTTTCTTCTATCGCTATGGTGAGTAACATGGATTCTGTCATCCACGATGCAGGCACTGTCATTTATTTGAACTACGATGAAACTCTTGGCGGTTATGATTTAAGAACCCAAGGCCTTAGTACCGCCGAGATGTCAAAGCAATTATATCTGGAACTATTTGGACAAGAGGTTTCCGTTCCTGTCAACATCAGCCATGCTAGTGATGATGAGAATGGTGTTCCCCTCTACAATGCTTTTGTTTCATTATTCGGCCAAACCGCCTATTTTCAAGATCAAGGCGGATATGAAGGCGGAATGTTGAGCAATGACTTTGACATCGCCATGACCGGCAATGACCCCACCACGCGCTGGTACATCATTCCCGTCGATGCGGCCGACAACTACTTTACCCCCGCTCCCGATGCTGACGGCAACTACGTGAACGATGGCACCTACAATTATGCCACCCTCTACGTCGACTTTCCCATCCTTCTTCCCGCCGATGCCGAAGCCTTTGCCGTAACAACAGCCGAGACCAACTGCGTGAAGATGGCTGGCGCTGGTGAACTCGTTCCCGCCAACACCCCCGTGCTCCTGCGCTGGAAGGTGGGCACCACCCTCAAACTGAATGCCGTCGTCCCCACCGACGAACTTCCTGTTGTCACTGTTCCCGAAGGCAACCAGCTCTACTGGTGCGGCACCTATTTCGGCAAGAACAGCCAGGTTGACCCCGAAGGCTACTACGAACTCGCTGTAACCGATGGCAAAGTGGGCTTCACCAAAGCGCTTACCGAGTGGAAGAACAACACCGTCTATATGCAGGGTGCTACTGCCCTCGTCTGGCCACAGGAGCCTGCAGGCATGCCTGGTGATGCCAATGAAGATGGTAAGGTCGACGTGAACGATGTCACTACTGTGATCAACCACATCCTGAACATGAATCCAAATCCGTTCAACTACGACAACGCCAACGTCAACGGCGATGACAAAGTTGATGTATTAGACGTGACCCTCATCATCAACATCATCCTCC
>JAEEVB010000188.1 GCA_016287065.1 Muribaculaceae bacterium | reverse complement strand
TATGAAACAACCAATTTCTAACGATATTATCGAGCAACTGCTCGAAAAGCCCTGTTGGGTCATCGATTTCTTGCCCCACAAGGTTCCTGCAAGTCAAAGCGGACAATTCTTCCAGGTCGAGAATCTGTTGCTTCAACCGCCCCACATCGAACGGCTTTACGACAAGTTTGCCACCGTCCTGTTGCAACTTAACTGTTACTACGATTTTCACTTGTTTATGAACGACGACGATGAGAGTACCTTCAACACCGAGCCTGAGCAACTGCTCGAGGCCGTAAACAAGGTGCAAGTGCTTAAACAGCACCTCGTTATTGTAATTGCAGAGGAATCAACCATGCTCATGCTCAGTGGTGACGACACCCATATCAGCGTGTATAACGCAAATCAGGAAATCTTGCAACTGCTCGAGAAATTGGCTGACGTCCAAGGGCTGTTTCTCTGGCAAGGACAGTAATCCGTGAGGGTCTATTTTGTCAGACAATTAATGACAATTGTTGCTACGGAGGTGAGGAGTGGCCTGCGGCCAGAAATCCGACAAATCCAGGAACAAATCTTTATTTATTTGCAATGACAACGTTTTTTTAATCAGACAAAGGATGACTATTGGTTGACAATTTATTTATTAATGACAATTCATTTGCTATAGGCTGTCTCCCCTGAGGGGCTTGCAACCGTGGAAAATTGACGGAGGTTTGCTGATCGCACACCGCTCTATCGAGCGACTCATGCTGCTCACTCCGTCGAGCACTTCGTGGTTGGGGATGGAGGGGAAGGATGAATCATTTGAGAAAAGTCGCAATGCCTTTGGCACCGCACACCGGCCTGTGGCCGACTTTTGCTTTGCGATTTTCTCGAGCACTTCGTGGTTGGGAAAAAGGGGAAATTGGGGAAATTGGGGAAATCGTGGAAAAGCGGGAATTTTGGGAATTTTTTGTGACCGTCAAAGGGCGCCTTATCCCTACGAACGCATGATACTTGCCTGAATAACAGCTCTGTAGGGCACGGTCGCCACAGGTTGCAACCCTACAGAGTGACCGAAATGATTATACCGCAAACGTGGACTATTGTATACTTTCGAGGCATTGGCGAGGACAGGGTACTCTCGCGAAGCGTGTGGCACTTCGTGGTTCTCGAGCCCTTCGTGGTTCGTGGAATATTGTACTGCTAATGTGAATATCGTGTTCCTCGTCGAGGAACAGATTCCCATGGTGGCCTTCTCACCCCACCATTCGCCTAACGGCATCATGGTGGGGTTTGCTGATTGGAGATCTCCTTCGGAGATTTGCTCGGAGACCTCGGAGATCTCGGAGCACTCGGAAGATTCGGATGATTCAGTTACACTGACAACGATAAAGATGGAAGACTTTTCAAAGAACGCATGTGCGGGCAAAGATAGGGGGAAATGGGGGTGAGGGAAATGGTGATAGCATACAAGGTTGAGAGTGTAGGTTGAGAGTGTAGGTTGAGGAAAAGAAGTGGGCTGGCGGTGAGGCCAGCCCAAAATGGGTGTTAAATGGTAACAATTTGCTAGTGCGGTCGCCATGGATGGTGACCCTACAAAGTTCACTGTTTACTTGACACCGAGGAGAAGGTTGATGAGGGCGGTGATGTCGGAAACGTTTATTTTGCCATCGCCGTTAATGTCGGCATGATGCTTACCGACAGGGGCAACTCCTAAAATCATATTGACCAGGGTGGTAACATCGCTCACATTCATCTGCCGGTCGGCATTTACATCCCCCTTCCAGGTTTTGTAGGCATTGTAGGCACTGCCCTTGTACAGGATGTTGCCATTGCCGTCATGCATTGACACCAGACCTCGCGGTTGAGATATGCCGCCATCGGTATAAATCCGGCATATAGGTGTGATGAGGTTGCTCCTACCGTCGGGACCTATACCTTCAATAATGGTGAAACAGTAGTTTTTGAACTTGTTGCGGCGCTTTCCGTTAATGGTCACAACCGTTTTGGTGAGAGGCTCATCGTCACCGTTGCAGTTGTTCATGTCATCAAAATCATACATCCAGTAGCTAAACTCGAGCCAGTCATCGCGCTCTATATAATTGCCTTCGGGTAGTGCCGGATCAAGTCCAAAAATCTGATTGAAGGGGTGCTTTATCACATACACCTTATTGCCGTCCTCGCGCAAATAGGCCACAGGAATATTTGTGTTGGCAAGTTCGCCGTAAGTGCCTGACCAGATGCTCTCATAATAGCATTTCATGTAGGTTTTACCATCAATGGTGGTGTCGCCACGTAGTGTGAGCGTGTAAAAGTCGTAGTAAAATCCAGGATCGTCCATTATCCTGTCATTCATCATAGCATAGGTCCATTGACGCCCCTGCTCAAGCAGAGGTTGGTAATCGTGTGTTTCGGCACTTGCCACACCGTTCCAGCCTGCCAGAGTCAGCGTTATTGAAAAAAATAGACTTTTCATAGTCATATAATTTTAGTTGTATTTACAAAAATAGTAATCTTTTTGGCATTTACCAAACCAATCAATGAGCTTGTTACACAATTGGTTTATTTTATCTTGGTTTTATGTCTCGTTATGAAGTTCGTCAATGTTGAGAACAGTTTCAATGCCCGTTGGGCACCGCACACCGCTCTAGCGAGCGACTCTTGCTTTGGAGTGTGGTGATGTTGTGTGATTGAAAAAGAGTTTACTCAAGCAAGTTTGGCTTTTCACTCACTTAATCACGACGTTGAGCTACGCTCCAAATCGTTATCGTTCGGCAAAGCTCAAGCAAACTTGGCTTTGCGCTCACTTAATCACGAGTTTTTTGCCGTGGTGGATGTAGATGCCCGGCTGCGTGGGTTCTGCCACAGGCTGCCCCATCAGGTTGTAGTAGCGGTTGTCGGCTTGAGGCACGTCATCCGTTTTCAGGTCAACTACCGCAGTGGGCGTAATAAGGCCGTGCAAGTAGTCGTAGCGTGGACTCTTATACACGACTTCACCATTCTCTATCACATGGCTCAAGCCTAGTGTATGGGGATACGGCCCGTTTACCCAGCGGCCCGTCATTGGGAACAGCAGACCGCGGTCGGTGACACTGCCCACACCTTCAAGAATGAGATAACGCTGATTCTCATCCAAATAATAGGCCTTGCACATGTGTCCGTTCACCTCAATCTCGCCTGTCGACTGCACTTGCTTGTAACTGTATGTGTCATAGAATGCCACAAAGTCGTTGAAGTCATAAATCAGGTACTCGCCGGTGCTCTCAAAGTCCTCAGTCTTAATCACGGGGGAACCATTCTTGTAGACATTATAGTCGCCGTCCTCAAGTTTGTTGTTCTCGTCAAGCACGGCATACACCTTCTTGTCCTGCTCGCGGACGTAGGCATAGGGTAACATCGTGTTCACGTCAAGTTCATCACCATAGTAGCGGTATAGATTCATGTACTGACGCCCGTTTAGCGTGGTTTCGCCTTTCATTTCTTCAGTGTAGTATACAATTGGGCCTCCGTCGGTCTCCACCCCATGATGATTAAAAACATACACGCGTTTCACACCTTCGCGCACCAGCGGCACATATTCTTGTGCGGTGACTTCTACACCGTTCCAGCCTGCCAGAGTCAACAATAGCAGGCTCATACAATTCTTAAAGTTTTTGGATACAGTTTTTTTCATAGTGGCAGTGATTAATAATTTGTCAAGCATTTTGTCTATCGCAAATATAAATAGAAAGTCGATAGAGTCAAAGGTTTTATCAACAAAATAGCAAATTATTAACAACTATTAAATCTACCACTATTTACCCCCCCATTTTGCTAAAAAATATTAATAAATTAAAAGAAAATACTCAATATGACAATACGAAATAAGCCATACCGCGTCAGGAGTTGACATCGCGATATTGCTTGAAGGCATGGAGCAGGTAGCGTGCCACGACATCGCCTTGAGGCTGCATCTGAATGAGTGACTGCCGCCCTCGCTCCACCACTGCCGTATCTTGCTCAGCAGCCAAATGGTCGAAATAAAAGCGCATATAAGAAGGGGTATATTCAGGATGCCCCTGGAAGGTGAATACATGATTGTCAACCCGCAATGCCTCATAACGGCAAAAACTGCTTGTGGCAAGGGTTACAGCCTCACGAGGAGCAGAAATCACCTGGTCGTGATGATTGTAGAGCAAGTGCATCTTGCCATCGGGAAAATACTGGCGCAAACCGTCATCGAGCACATCAGACTGGCGCACCCCCGTACCCCAACCTCCTGCATAATGCTCAACCTTGCCACCCAGAGCCTGGGCTATGAGCTGATGACCAAAACACACGCCCACAAGAAACACACCCTTTACCACCGCCTGGCGAATCCACCGCTGCAGGTCGGCAATCCAAGGCAGTGGGTCATAGGCTGAATTGATACAACCAGGAATCAGATAGATTTCATCTCTATTCAACAAAGAGGGCAATTGACCCTCCATAGCCATAAACACCCGAAACTGCGCACCAGGACACACCGAATGAAGAAGTCGCTCGTGCATCGACACATAGCTGGGCACATCGGCAGGCAGGCGCCCCGGGAAGGTGTCGCACAGCAGTACATTGATAGTTACGTTTTCAGTCATAGTCAGTTATCCCAATCCGGGCTTTAGTCTGGAACACTTAACGGTTACGGAGCATCTCGAGGACTTTGTTAACGGGAAGCGCATCGACATGATAACCGGCGCGGCCCGTCATTGATGTGGCCATGAACAACGAGTTCCACAGGGCCTCGGCAGTGGTCTCGATGGTAGCCGCAAATATCGACGACATCTCGCTGTTGGCAAGCACAGTGGAAGTGATTTTCTTGGCCTTGTCGTTGATGAGGTTCTCGGGTGCTACCGAGAGGGCTATCACATAGTCGCCACTGCCATTGGAGGCAATGCCGCCGGTCTTGGCCATGCCCATCATGGCACGCTTAGCCACGCGCCCCAGGTTGCGGCTGTCGAGCGGAGCATCGGTAATGACCACCATCATGCACGACCC
>JAEEVB010000187.1 GCA_016287065.1 Muribaculaceae bacterium | reverse complement strand
CTTCTCCAGCAAAACAAACAATTGCAAATGGAGTATATAAAATATCATCAGCACTAAACAATAATTATGTATTAGATTTAAAAGGATCATTACAAAACTCATCTAATATCCAACTATATAAATCAAATAATACCGCAGCCCAAAAATGGCAAGTTACATATCTAAAAGATGGGGAAAGCGGCGGTATTGCCCTGCTGTTTCTGGTTCTCAGCCTCAAGAAACACATACTCGGCCTTGCGCCTGTCGGCATCGCTCACCTTCGAAGCGCGATCCTTGGCGGCCCACATGCACAACGGGACACACACCAGGCACCACAGCATGATTTGTTTCAATCGATTTGATTTCTTCATAATTTCAAGCATTTACAGCTTACCATCACTTTGTGCCTGTGTGTCCAAAACCACCGGCGCCACGCTCGCTGTCGTCGAGCGTTTCGACCAGTTCCCACTGCACTGTCTCGTGGCGCGCCACCACCATTTGGCAAATGCGCTCGCCGTTCTCAATCACTTGGGGTTCGTTGCCCAAGTTCACCAGTATCACACCCACTTCGCCGCGATAGTCGGCATCGATGGTGCCCGGCGTGTTGAGCACAGTCAGACCGCGTTTCAGCGCCAGACCGCTGCGGGGCCTGATTTGACACTCATAGCCAACCGGCAGTTCAATATATACTCCCGTGTGAATCAACCGGCGCTCCAGCGGCTGCAGCGTTACGGGTTCATCGAGCCAGGCACGCAGGTCCATACCAGCACTCTGGTCGGTGCTGTAGGCTGGCAGCTCATTGGTGCTGCGGTTCACTACCTTCACTTTCAGTTTCTCCATGTTCAAAAACTAATTATATATATACCTAAAAAACGAAGAAATAGCAGTAAAATTGCCTATACCAACGCTTTTAAGTGTTTTTTAATAAGAATAATCTGCGAATTTACGAATTAATCCCCTATTTATGCGTTTTTTTTCATATTTTTGTACAAATATTGCTTCTATAACAAGACTCATCACCATGACTGAACTCGAAAAAATGATGTCAGGAAAACTCTACGAGGCCTCCGATAACAAGGAGTTGCTCGACCTGCTCGCCGTCACTTCCGAGAAATGCTACGACTACAACCAATTGCGGCCCCATCAGGCCGATGAGCGCAAGGCTCTCCTCAAGCAAATTCTGGGCAAGACCGGCAAGCGCTTCAAGATTATTCCGCCATTCTTTTGCGACTATGGCTTCAACATCGAGGTAGGAGAAGATTTCTTTGCCAACACCAATCTAGTGATACTCGACGAAGCCAAAGTGACATTTGGCGACCATGTGTTCATCGCGCCTAATTGTGCTTTCTACACAGCAGGACACCCGCTCGATGTGCAGCAGCGCAACGACGGGCTCCAATATTCGCTGCCCATCACTGTGGGCAATAACGTGTGGCTGGGCGGCAACGTGTGCGTGATGCCAGGTGTGACCATCGGTGACGACACCGTCATAGCCGGTGGCAGCGTCGTAGTGCACGATATTCCCAGCGGTGTGCTTGCGGCCGGCAATCCCTGCCGAGTGATTCGCCCCATCACCCCCGACGACCGACTCAAATATCAACACTTACCTCAATAACACCTTTATCTTGAAACCTTTAAAACACCAATTGACTATGAAAAAAATCAAAATACCTCTGCTACCGCGCATCATCATCGCCATCGTGCTGGGAATCACCTTCGGGCAATTCTTCCCCGTGTGGGCGGTGCGCATCTTTGCAACCTTCAACAGCATCTTCAGCAATTTCCTCACTTTCCTCATCCCGCTCATCATCGTGGGCCTCGTTACCCCGGCCATTGCCGACATTGGCAAGAGTGCAGGCAAGTTGCTGTTGGTCACCGTCATCATCGCCTATGGCGACTCGGTGCTCTCGGGATTCTTTTCCTATTTCACCAGTTCCAGCATTTTCCCAGCACTCATATCTTCAGCCGACTCGGTTGTGCACATCGAAGCCATCAAGAATGTGGACCCCTACTTCACTATTACCATTCCTGCCATTCTCGATGTGATGTCGGCACTCATCCTTGCCTTTGTAGTGGGGCTAGGCATTGCCTACTTGGGCATGAACACCCTCAAGAACATTGCCAACGAGTTTGAGAAAATCATCACCAAGACCATAGCCCTTGCCATCATTCCGCTGCTGCCGCTCTACATCTTCGGCATCTTCTTGATGATGAGCAATAACGGACAGGCCTACCAAATCATGATGGCGTTCATTTCCATCATAGGCATCATCTTTGCCATGCATGTGGTGCTGCTGCTTGTGCAATACTGCATCGCGGGTGCCTTCACCAAGCGCAACCCGCTCAAACTGCTCTGGAAAATGCTGCCCGCCTATTTCACTGCCCTCGGCACCTCGTCGAGTGCAGCCACCATCCCCGTCACGCTCAATAGTTGCAAAAAGAACGGTGTCTCCGGCGGCATCGCTGGCTTTGTGGTGCCTTTGTGCGCCACCATTCACCTCTCGGGCAGTGCCATGAAAATCACGGCCTGTGCTGTGGCACTCATGCTCATGCAAGGCATGCCCTTCGACCTGGGCATGTTCACCGGTTTCATTCTCATGCTGGGCATCATGATGGTGGCGGCTCCGGGCGTCCCCGGTGGTGCCATCATGGCGGCACTGGGTGTACTCCAGTCCATTCTGGGCTTCAACCAAGAACAGCAGGCGCTCATGATTGCGCTCTACATTGCTATGGACAGTTTTGGCACGGCCTGCAATGTGACTGGCGACGGCGCCATTGCTCTCATCGTCGACAAGTTCTTCAGGAACAAGACCGCAAGTCCCAGCGAGGAAGAAGCTCTCGAGGGCCTCACCGACACCCAAAACCTCTAACCCCTAAATTGTTAATTACACTTTCTTGCCTAAGATCAACCTTACTCAACTCTCAACCCTAAACCTTTTTCTTTAGCACGACTCGTAGTCGCAGGTGGCGGGGTTGAAACGCACCGCCTGCGAGGTGAACACCTCGTTCATCACTGAACTGGCCACCATCTCTTTGGTGGGACCTGTCACCACGGTGCGCTCTTTCGTGATGAGCCACAGCGCATCGGTAAGCAGCAGCGAACGCGAAATGTCGTGCGTAGTGAGCAAGATGGCCTTGCCACGGTCATGCGCCAGCGTGGCGAGCAGGTTCATGGTTTCGATGCGGCTTGCGGCATCGAGGAAAGCAGTGGGTTCGTCGAGCACAATCACCGGCGTTTCTTGCGCCAGTGCCTTGGCAATCATCGCCTTCTGTCGTTCACCGTCACTCAATTCCGACACATAGTTATCGGCTTTTCCTGCAATGCCCACATCATGCAAGGCGGCCTCTACAATCTCTCGATCGTGCGAACTCATGCGTCCCAAGAACCCCGTGTGCGGCTGACGGCCCAAGCCCACAAGTTCGCGCACCGTCAAGGCTCCAGCCATGATGCGCTCGGTCGACACCAGCCCAATGATGCGCGACCGTTCGTGCTGCGACATCTCGGTCACATCCTTGCCCTTCAATGCTATGCTGCCCCCAACGGGTCGCGCAGCACAAGTGAGGGCACGCAACAGAGTTGACTTTCCGGCACCGTTTTGCCCCAATAAGGCAACCAGTTCACCTGCATTGAGCGTGAGATTCAACCCCTGCAACAGCGTGGTCACTTGCTTTCCGTGCATATAGCCAACAGCCAGGTCGTGAGTGGTGAGTATTGCGTTCATCAATTGAAGTATTGAATTTTACGTCGGTTCAAGATAATATAAATAATGATGGGCACACCTATGATGGGCGTTATGGCATTGATGGGTATCACCCCATATTTGCCGGCCACACTCACCCAAGTGCATAACAGCGCCACATCGGCACCGGCAAGCATAGTCACCGGCATGAGCGCACTGTGGTTGCTGGTGCCCAGCGTGAGGCGTGCGATGTGCGGCACCACCAGTCCAAGGAATCCGATAGGACCGCAAAATGCCGTCACCACAGCCGTGAGCACACCCGTGATGAGCAGCAACAGGCTGCGGGTGCGGTGAGTATTGATGCCCAGATTCTCGGCATAGCGCGTGCCCAACAGCAGGGCATTGAGGGGTTTAACCATAAGCACCGATGCCACCAGACCGGCCACGATGAGTGTGGCATAGACCGGCATCTGGTCGAGTGAAACACCCGAGAAGGTACCGAAGCCCCACGACACATAGTTGTGTACGCCTTCTTCGGTAGCCACCGAGTTGAGCAACTGCACCACGCTCGAGGTGAGATAACTCACCAGAATACCCACAATGAGCAGCATGGTGCTGCTGCGCACAATCGATGAGAACACGATGAGTATCACCAGCACTAGCGCAGCACCGGCAAAGGCGCCCAGCAGTGTGGCGATATAACTGCCAACCGACGCTCCGAAAACGCTGCCCACATTGCCACCCAGCGCCAGCATGATCACAGCCACACCAAGTCCGGCACCCGACGACACACCTAGTATCGATGGACCTGCCAGCGGGTTGTTGAAGGTGGTCTGCAGCAGCAGACCCGAGATGGCAAGCGCGGCACCAGCCAGCAAGGCAGTTATAATCATAGGCACACGCGATTGCATGATGATGGTATCCCAAGCCTGGTTGCCACTGCTGCCGCCCGTGAGTATCTTCCACACGGCACTGCTCTCGATATCTACCGAACCGCACAGCAGGTTCAACACCACCAATAGCAGCAGCACTGCCACCAGTGCCACTGTCACGATCGTGAACCTATGTGACCGGCCTCCGTTCATTTCATTTTTCCGTAATAACGCAACTGATAGTCCTTAACCAGTTCGGGATGGAACAGATAAGTGTATTCCCGCAACAACAGTTCGGGATGGAACGGGAATTCCTCGAAGAAGTGTGATTGATAGGTGTCGCAGGCATATACATTGCCTTCCTTGAAAGCCTTGAAACTGTCGTTGAGTGCATAGGCGCCTTTCACATCGGCAAGCGTATGGATGTTGAACGACTTGATGAGCCAGATATCGGCATCCTGAGCCT
>JAEEVB010000186.1 GCA_016287065.1 Muribaculaceae bacterium | reverse complement strand
CTTGCTCGTCTTTTTGCCAGATTTCACAGCATTCTTTTGTGCTTGCTGCAAGCCGAGCCTGATGTTTTCGAGCAGTGCATTAGAGGTGTAGGTGGCTCCTGTCACGGCATCTACTTTGAGTTTGAGCGCTTCGCTCACGGTCTTGCCTATGAACTGCGGGAAAATCTTGCTAGTGGCCTTCTCCAGATAGCGAGGCGACTCTTCGTTGTCGAGCACCTCGATTTTAGCGATTTTACCGTTGTTGATGGTGATGTTGAGTGGTGTAGGACCGTTGTAGCCAATCACCTTCTTGGCGATTTCACCAGTATAGACCACCTTATTCTGAGCCTGGGCAGTTAAGCACATTGCAGCCAGAGCAGCAAAAGCAACGACGAGATTAAATCTTGATGTTTTCATTGTGCGAGTATTGTGTTTTGTGACAAAGGTAGGTAAAAACTACCGATTCTTGCAAGATGAAACAGGGAGAAATGGCTATTTTTTAACAATTTTATAGCAGTTGGGGTATTAAATTTAGAAAAATTGCTTATAATCTCGTTTTCTTTCCTTACCTTTGTTATTTGCAAACGGCAGACGGCGGCATTAAGCCTCTGGAACCGATAATGGATGTTCAATGGAAGAAGATATCAAGAAATGCATACAGGTGCTGCGCTCGGGCGGACTCATACTCTATCCCACCGACACCATTTGGGGCATTGGTTGTGATGCAACCAATGCCGGAGCGGTGAAGAAGGTTTACGACCTGAAACAGCGTGCCGACAACAAGGCGTTGATTGTGTTGTTGGACCATATAGACCATCTTGACCACTATGTGATAGATGTGCCCGAAATGGCAAGAGAACTCGTAGATGTGGCAGTGAAACCGCTCACTATCATCTATGAGGGGGCTTTCAACGTTGCTAAGGAATTGCTGGGTGAGAACGACTCGCTGGGCATTCGCATCCCTCACGACGAGTTTTGCCAGCAGTTGTGCGAACGCTTCGGCAAACCCATCGTATCCACGTCGGCCAACGTGAGTGGGCAACCCTCAGCTGCCACCTTTGCCGAGATATCGGCTGCCATTAAGGACGGAGTGGACTATGTGGTGAACTACCGGCAAGACGATACCCGCAAGCACGATTCGTCTAACATTTTGCTGTTGCGCAGCGACGGCACATTCAAGATTATCAGATAAACGAAAGGAACTTGGCTCGTGATAAGTGAACGACAACAACGAATGAAATATGTGATAGGCGACTTTCTGGCCTCGAATGTGGCGTGGTTTGGCTACAACTGCCTGCGCTATTTTCTGGGTGCTGCCAAAGGAGCCTCGTCGCTAGGTGCATTCTTGGGGTCTCACATGATTGTGCTGGGCCAGATTACCTTCCCCTTGATGATGATGATGGTGTATTATTTGACGGGCTATTATAACAATGTGTTCCGCAAATCACGACTTCAGGAAATCTTTGTTACCCTCTCATCCACTATTGTGAATGTGACCATCATCTTTTTCGTGGCGCTTATCAACGACATGATATCTAACGAGCGAGGCATCAACTATGAGCTGATTGCCCTGTTGTTTGTGCTGTTGTTTGTGATCGTTTATGCGGTGCGTGCTGTGATTACTGGCATCACTTCCAGCAAAATCAAGAACCGCAAGTGGCAGTTCAAGACGCTTGTGGTAGGTTGTGGCGCATCGGCCTTCACCTTTGTGCAAAAGATGGAGCGTATGCGCGCTTCGTTGGGTTACGATGTAATAGGATATGTGGAGATTCCGCACGAGAATCGTGTGAAGGACATAGGCAAACCAGTGTATAACCTCGATGAGATCGAGGAAGTGTGTGCCCGTGAGGGCATACAGGAACTGATTGTGGTTCCTACTAAGCAGGATTCGGCCGTTGTGCTCAACGCCATCAACAAGTTGTTCCCGCTGGACTTGCCTATCAAGATAACGCCCGACAAATATAATATCTTGTTGAGCCGCGTGAGGCTGAGCGACATGTACGGCGAGCCGCTTGTCGATCTCTCGGGCAGCAACATGACTGAGGGCTGGAAAAACCTGAAGCGCGCCATCGACATCGTGGTTTCGATCATCATGCTCATTGTGCTCATCCCTGTCTACATCATTATTGCCATCTGCATCAGGACCGATTCCAAAGGCTGCGTGCTCTTCAAGCAAGACAGGCTTGGACTTCATAACAAGCCTTTTAAGATAGTGAAATTCCGTTCGATGTATGACAATGCTGAAAAGGAAGGCACCCCGCAACTATCAACCGAAGACGACCCGCGCATTACCCGTGTGGGTAAGGTCTTGCGTAAGTATCGCCTCGACGAGTTACCTCAGTTTTGGAATGTGCTCAAGGGCGATATGTCGATTGTGGGTCCTCGTCCAGAGCGTGAGTATTATGCCAATCTGATTCTGGAACGTGAACCGTCGTATGCACTAGTGCGCCAGATAAGGCCAGGCATCACGTCGATGGGTATGGTCAAATTTGGTTATGCCAAGAATGTCGACGAGATGGTAGAGCGCTTGCGCTACGATCTGATGTATCTCGAGAACATGTCATTGCTGAACGATTTGAAAATATTGGTTTATACAGTGAAAATAGTGTTTACCGGAAGAGGTGTGTAAAGAGAGGTTATGGAAGATATACTGGATGAAGAACTGACGACATCGCCTGGAAAGCCATCGCAAAACGGATGGTTCATGAAGTTGCTGGCATGGCGTGAGAAGCACATCAACGAAAAGACGTTTGTGGTGATGCTTGCGCTGGTGATTGGCGTGGTTTCGGGTCTGGCGGCCGTGCTGCTCAAGTTCCTGATTGCCACCATATCGCTTTGGGTGAGCAAGACGGTGGAGGTGTCACACGGCAACTGGGCCTATCTGGTGTTCCCTGTGCTGGGCATCTTGCTGGCATCGCTCTATGTGCGCTATCTGGTGCGCGACAATATCTCGCATGGTGTGACACGTGTACTTTATGCCATCGCATTGAAAAAGAGCCGCTTGAAGAAGCATAACATGTATGCCTCGGTGGTGGCATCGTCCATTACCATAGGTTGTGGCGGATCGGTGGGAGCCGAGGCCCCCATCGTGTTCACTGGAGCCTCGATTGGTTCTAATCTGGGTCAGCTGTTCAGGTTGTCGCCTCAGTTGCTCATGATGCTTGTGGGCTGCGGTGCAGCGGCCGGTATTGCGGGCATCTTCAAGGCACCTATAGCCGGTGTGCTGTTCACCGTAGAGGTACTGATGCTCGACCTGACGGCCGGTTCGGCCGTGCCGCTCATACTGGCTAGTGTGGCTGGTGCAACGGTTGCCTATGCCTTTACGGGCTATCAGGTAGAGTTCTTCTTCTCGCAGAGCGAGCCGTTCTTCACCTCTCGCATTCCGTTTGTGATTATGCTGGGAGTGTTCTGCGGTTTCGTGTCGCTCTACTTCACCAAGATTGCTGATCTGATGGAGGGCTGGTTCCGCCACATGAAGCATCCGCAGTTGAAGTTCGTTGTAGGCGCAGCCATGTTGAGTCTGCTCATCTTCATTTTCCCGCCACTCTATGGTGAGGGTTATGGAGCTATCAACACTCTGCTGGCGGGCGATGTTCAGTCGATATTCGATAACAGTCTTTTCTATGACCAGCGCGCCAACCCTTATGCCGCCTTGCTGTTCATAGGCATGATCATGCTTATGAAGGTGGTGGCAACCACTTCTACCAATGGCGCTGGCGGTGTAGGCGGTACCTTTGCTCCTTCGCTCTATGTGGGGTGTATGGCGGGCTTCTTCTTTGCCTATCTGTTTAACACGTTGGGAGTAGTCGAGGGGGCCTTGTCGACCAAGAACTTTGCCCTGATGGGCATGGCCGGTGTGATGGCTGGTGTGATGCATGCTCCGCTCATGGCCATCTTCCTCACTGCCGAAATGACGGGTGGCTATCAATTGTTCTTCCCGTTACTGATTGTCTCAGCAATCTCTTACGGCACTTGCCGCATCTTTACTCCTTATAGCATCTACACCAAGCGTCTGGCTAAACGTGGCGAATTGCTCACGCACGAGAAAGACCACACCGTGCTCACCTTGCTCAAGATGGATAGTGTGATTGAGACCGACTTCATTGAGGTGCATCCCGAGATGTGCTTAAAGGAGGTGGTCGACGTCATATCGCGCAGCCGACGCAATCTGTTTCCGGTGACCGATGGTGACGGCAAACTACTGGGTGTGGTGCAACTCGATGACATTCGCAACATCATGTTCCGCCCCGACCTGTATCGGCGCATGTATGTGAATCGCTTCATGTCGTCGCCGCCTGCCAAGATTGTGGTGGGCACACCCATGGAGCAAGTGATGAAGATCTTCGACAATACGCGGGCCTGGAACCTGCCTGTGGTCGACGAGCAAGGCCTCTATGTGGGCTTTGTTTCGAAGTCGAAGATATTCAACAGTTACCGGCAGGTGCTCAAGCACTATAGTTACGACTAACGAAAACAACATCATAGATGAAAAAAGAAGACTTGAAGATAGTTTTTTTCGGCACTCCCGACTTTGCAGTGGAGAGCCTTAAACGACTGGTTGAAGCAGGTTTTCATGTGGCTGCTGTGGTGACGATGCCCGACAAGCCTGCGGGTAGAGGTCATCACTTGCTGCAGTCGGCCGTGAAGCAATATGCCGTGGCACAAGGTCTGCCCCTATTGCAACCTGTGAACCTCAAGGATGAGGCTTTTGTGAACGAATTACGCGCCATCGGGGCCGACCTGCACATTGTGATAGCCTTCAGAATGTTGCCGCAAGTGGTGTGGGCCATGCCTCCCCTGGGCACCTTCAACCTGCACGCCTCGCTGCTGCCCAAGTATCGTGGTGCCGCGCCCATCAATTGGGCGGTGATGAACGGTGATACCGAGACGGGTGTGACCACATTCTTCCTGAAACACGAGATTGACACGGGCGACATCATCGAGCAACGCCGGGTGCCAATCGCCCGCACCGACAATGTAGAGGCGGTGCATGACCGGCTGATGATGCTGGGCGCCGACATGGTGCTCCGCA
>JAEEVB010000185.1 GCA_016287065.1 Muribaculaceae bacterium | reverse complement strand
GATAAGTTCCCCCTTTTATAACAACCCGATAAGCGATGGCCAGAAACCTGACTGAAATCAATATGACCGATGTGCCCAACCTCTCGGCTGGGTTGAAGTACTTCGACGGTGATGTGGCGTTTGCCGACCGCATCATGACCGTGCCCTCATTGCAGAGCACTTTCAAGGTCCATTTTCTGGCTTTTGTTTTCTGCCTTGAGGGCAGCCTGAATCTGAAACTTAATGGCATCGCCTATGTGCTCGAGGAGCACGATGCGCTGTTTGTGGGCACCAATACCGTAGTGAGCGAAATTGAGCATAGTGCCGACTTCAACTGCAAGATTATTGTGGTGACGGCCGACTTCGGGCTGAATTTCATCAACAAGACAATTTTAGAAGCCATCACCCAGATGGCCGAGAACCCTGTGATTAAGTTCACCGAAGACGAGATGAACCTGATGATGCGATACTACGAACTGGCCATCTTCAAGATTGAGCACCCTGGTGTGAACTACGGCAAGGAAACCTTGGTTGAAATTTTCCGTTGTTATGCTCTCGACCTGCTCTCGAGCATCAGCCGTCATATCGACGACCGTCGCATGTTGCGACAGGCCGACAAGCTGTTTCATCATTTCATCATCATGTTGGCTGAGAATCGCGGAGTGAAGCGAAGCGTGCAATCATTTGCCGAGCAACTCTATGTCACGCCCAAATACCTCACAAGCGTCTGTCGCGAGAAGTCTGGGAAGACGGCGAGCGAGCTCATTACGCTCAGCGTGATTGGACGCATCAAGCAGTTGCTGCAATATAGCGGCAAGAGCATCAAGGAGATAGCTTCCGAGATGGGTTTCGACAATCTGTCGTTCTTCGGTAAATATGTGCGTAAGCACCTGGGTATGTCGCCCAACAAGTTTCGTCAAGAGATGGGCTACGGCCGATAATCTCCTCCCCCCAGAAATTACCTCTAAACTCTCAACCTTAAACCCTCAACCTCAAGTTTTAACTTGAATGATTGTGTGTGATTGACATGGCACAATCTCCCTTGGCTGTGCTATTTTTGTGCCATCTATCAATTCTTTTTAATCACACACCATGAAACACTTTACCCTCAACGAACTCACACGTTCTGTCACAGCCCGACGTTTGGGCATCGACAATACCCCGCCCCCTGCCGCCGTGGCCAGTTTGAACCGTCTTGTCGAACAGGTGCTCGACCCCTTGCGTGAGGCGTGGGGCGGTCCTATTCATGTGAACAGCGGCTACCGATGCCCGGCGTTGAACCGTGCCATAGGTGGCGCGCCTCGCAGTCAGCACATGAAGGGCGAAGCAGCCGACATCACAGTGGGCAGCCAACTCGACAATGCCCGCCTTTATCACCTGCTCATGCAGTTGCAGTTGCCCGTTGACCAAGCCATCAATGAGCGCGACTTTGCCTGGATTCATATCTCCTGCGGTCCACGCAACCGTCGCCAATATCTCGCCCTCCGCTAATTCCCCCTCCCTTGTTTCCTCGTACCCTTGTTTCCTCGTACCCTTGTTTCCTCGTCTCCTTGTTTCCTCGTTCCCTCGTCTACTATTCTACTACTCTACTACTCTACTATTCTACTATTCTACTACTCTACTACTCTACTACTCTACTACTCTACTATTCTACTATTCTACTATTCTACTATTCTACTATTCTACTATTCCCTATTCTACTATTTAACCATGCAAAACTACAAGAATAACGACAACGATGCTGTGCTCCTTGCTGCCTATCAAGCTTGGAGTGCTGCTCATGCTTTGCGCAACAGTCGCTTGCGCAACAAGCGCTTTACTTATGGCGACCAGTGGGCCGATGCCACTCGCGATGCCCAAGGCCGCACTGTGACCGAGTGGCAACGCTACTGCGCCGACGGTCGCAATGCCCCCATCACCAACAATGTGCTGCGCCAGATGGTGAAAACCATTGTAGGGCGATTTCGCTCCGAGCACATCTCTCACCACGCCGACGAACCCCATCTAGCAAAGGTGCGGCAGGAGAACTTGCTCGACGAACTCGATAGCCGCACGCTTGAGGAATTCCTGATTTCAGGTTGCTGCGTGCAGCGCGTCGACCTCAAGCACGACCTTTGCGATAAACACGTGGAGGTGCGTCAGGTGAACCTGAATAATTTCTTTATGAATGCGCCGCTCGACCCGCTGTGTCGCGACTGTGAAATCATAGGCGAAGTGCACGACCTGAACATGGCCGACCTCATCAGGCGTGTGGCTCACCATTCACGCAAAAAGGGTGCATGGGTGCGTCGTCTTTATACCGACAATCTTTCCGACCGCATTGCGTCGTTCACCGCCACTATTGGGGCCGATACACAAAGTGGGCACGACTTCTGGTACAGCCACACAGGCAAGTGCCGTGCCATTGAGGTATGGACCCTCGAGAGTCGCGAGGTGCTTGTGTGTCACGACACCCGTCAGGCGCAGCTCTATGTGCTGCCCATTACCGAATACAAGAAACTAAAATCGATGCCCGATGTAAAGGTGCGCTGGGACATTGCCACCTGCTGGCATTGCCGCTGGTATGCCCCCAGTGGAGAGTTGCTCGACAGTTATGAGTCACCTTTTGCACATGGTTCTCATCCCTTCATCACCAAGTTCTATCCTCTCACCGATGGCGAGGTGCACAGCTTTGTCGAAGATGTGATCGACCAGCAGAAGTACCTCAACCGTCTTGTGACTCTCGTCGACCACATCATGGATGCCAGTGCCAAGGGGGTGCTCATTTATCCCGATACGGCCATTCCCAATGGCTTCACGTGGGACGACGTGCGCGCCGTGTGGCGCAGTAGCAACGGAGTTTTGCCTTATTCGCCGGGTATGACCGATGCCAAGCCAGAACAAATCTCAATGAATGCCACCAACATTGGCGCCTACGACATGATTCAGCTGCAGATGCGGCTGCTTGAGGAGATATCGGGTGTGTCAGGGGCATTGCAGGGCCGCAATGTGAACACATCGGGCAGTGCCTCGCTCTATCAGAGTCAGGCCGACAACTCGAGTATTGCCCTTGCCGACATCTTCGAGACCTTCAACACCTTTCGCACTGCTCGCGACCACAAAATCTTGACTCTCTAATTTTTTCTTTTGCCATATATAAGAAGAGGGTGGGGGCTGGGAAGCCTCCACCCTCAGTGTTATGGGTTCAACAATTAGATGTGGTATTTTAGATGATACCAAGTATGATGTTGATAATTAAAGTTACGTCCATCACATTGATGCTTTCATCATCATTCACATTGGCGTTGTTGTAGTTGAACGGGCTGGGGTTCTTGTTCAAGATGTAGTTGATGACGGTAGTGACATCGTTCACATCCACCTTGCCGTCGCGGTTGGCATCACCACGTAGCGACGGGATAACAGTGGCATTAAGGGCCGTGATGTGATAAGCGTCGGCTGTCATACGTGGGTTCTCATCGCCATTCACAGGAATGTCGCGGGTGATGAGTGCGTCGAAGTCGACAGCCTTGCCAACGGCTGCTGTCAGCAGCGAATCCACAGCGTTGATGTCAACAGTGATTTCGCCTTCAAATGCCGGGCTGATTAGGTCAGACACGATAAACTTGCCCTCGCCCTGATACTCGGCACCGGTGATGTGAGCCACCTCATTGAGCTGCGGACGATAGAAGAAGTAGATGAGGCTGTCGCCATCGATAGTCTGTGTCTGCTCTGCGCCGAAGTTGCAAGGCAGGTAGGTGTTGTAGACGATGGTGTCGGCAGTGCTCTCCAGGATAGGATTCACTACAAGGTCCAGAGTAGGATTAGCTGTATCGACGAGTTGGCCAGTCACATTGCTCAGCACCGAACCCACGGGATAGTTCTCGATGTTGCTCACGCCGGTAATCTTCACCCAGTCGCGCTGTGTGGTGGTTCCCCATAGGTTCTTCACATAATCCTCATAGACAACCAGGCTATCGCCTTGCAGACCATTGTCGGGACGCTGCATATCGTTGACATCAACACTGATGTTGAAGGCATAGAGTGCATTGTCGAGCACATAACCCACGGTCAGGTTTTCGTCAACTTTGTAGTACTTGTCCTTGACACCCTTCTCGACCTCGCCAAGCAATGCCTTAGTGATGTCTTCGATGAGATGTGTCACGCTCGGATACTTGAAGTTGTCGAAGTTCACTTGCGGCGACATGTCGATGGAGTTCTCCCAACCGTTGTTGATGTTTATGTCGTTGTAGTAGTAACCGCCCTTCACATAACCGCCGCTCGGGTGACCGTCATTCGAACTTGACCAGCTCCACTGGTCATCGTGGTTGTTGGGGTTCATGCGCTGGAAGAGGATTTCGGCGCCATTTACAGCAGCAATCTCATCGTTGCTCCACTTGTAGATGTTGTTTCCGCCATTGGTGCTGCCTATCTTCTCGAATGGCATCTTGTCGCCAACGCCCACAACCATGAGTTGCAGCCATGCGTTGTCGGCATCCCAGCGGTCTTTGCGCGGTTCGAAGAGGATGAACGACTGATGCTTGTCAAAGCCAGAAACATTGGTGTAGCGGTTGTCGGCATCCCAGGTGAGATACACATCGCCGCTCAGTCCGGTGATGTCTTCGGTCTGGTTGTTTGTACCCGTGTAACCGTTGTTCAGGATGGCCGTGCACGATTCCATGCCCGGGAATTCGGCATAGTACCAGGTGTAGCCATCTTCGTCTTCAGCGGTCTGGTCAAGAACCTTGCCGCTCCAGGTGGTGTACTCTTCGCCAGGAGCAGTGCCTTCAACATCGCAAATGAACAGGTGCGGAGCCTTTGAACTGCGCACAAAGATGCGAGTGCCGGGATAAGGAGTGTGGCGGATGATATAGGTGCGTGTGATGGGGTTGATGATCTCGCCATCCTTGAGGATGCCAGCACGCAGCACATGCTCGCCATCGCCTGTGATTCGCACCGAAGCCGTGCCGCTGTCGGTGGTAGGCATTTGCGGGCTTTCGGGAGTGAGTTCCGAACCGTCGATTGTGTAGACGATGGTCACATCGCCCACGCTGGCAGTCAGAC
>JAEEVB010000184.1 GCA_016287065.1 Muribaculaceae bacterium | reverse complement strand
GCAGATGCGTCTGGACGACACGGGTGAGGCCGAGGCGATGATTATCGACCAGGACTTTTTGCGTGCCCTGCAGTATGGCATGCCTCCAACGAGCGGCATTGGCATCGGCATCGACCGACTGGTGATGCTCATGACCGGCAACAGCTACATTCAGGATGTGCTTCTCTTCCCGCAAATGCGCCCCGAAAAGGTGCCTCATCGCGACAAGGAAGAGGCTTTCACCGCTCTGGGCATTCCTGCTGAGTGGGTTCCTGCCATCCAGAAGGCAGGTTACCTCACCGTGGCTGCCCTCGGCGCTCTTGACAAACCAGGCAAACTCTTCCAGGACCTGCTCGACATCAACAAGAAGTATAAGCTGGGTTACAAGAACCCCGCTGTCGATGAAGTGAAGGCTTGGGTAGAGGCTGCCGCTGCACAGCAGTGATGGACGACTTCTTTCACTCCATAGAGTTCTACACCCTGGCCCTGCTGGTGGCTTTTGCCCTGCTGGCACTCATCTTCGGGCAGAAGGACCAGTCGCCTGCCAGCACCTACATCAAGGCGATGGACCTGCAGGACGGCGACGGCGACGAAAGCACGCTGGAAATGCTCTCTCACGAAAACGGCAACCTCGAGTTGCACCGCACAGGGATGCAGTTGCGCCAGGACGATACCGTGAACCTGGTGGTGACCATGGGCGACGGCAAGATGCGCCTGGTGGAGAAGAAAGGCCTGATAGGTCCTGCTGGAACAGAACTCTCCAAGAGTGGCTCGGTGCTGCTCGACTTCGTGAGAGAAGGCCGCTATGAGATGCGCTATGAGAGCGATGTGACGGGTCAGTGGCGCATGTTCAGCTACACTCACCGACCAGGCAATTCCAAGAAAATTGCGTTAAAATATTGATTTTCTTGATGGCTATACAATAAAACGAAGATTATTTCGTTTACCATGATATAAAAAACGAAAAATATTGAAACTTAAAATTTGAAACGATGATGAAGAAACTTTATGTAATTCTGTTGATGCTCTTGCCTTTGTGCATGAGTGCACAGTCGGGTAACGGTTCGTGGACCGTGCATTCACGCTTTCTGCCCGCAACGGCCAAAAACGTGATTGACACGGAGAACGGTGTCTATTATCTGCTGGGCAACGATCTGTTCTGCTTCGATAAGGCTACCCATGAAACCAAGTCGGTTAACAAGACCAACGACCTCTCCGACGTGTTGGTCAATGGCATCTACTTTAACCACGACAAGGGTTATCTGCTGATAACCTACGATGACTCTAACATCGACGTGATTACTGCCGATGGGGTGCAATACAACATTCCCAACTTGAAAGATGCCCTAATTGCTAGCGAGAAAGGCATCAACTATGTCACCTTTGCTCCAGGCAAGATTTATGTGGCTACCATGTTTGGCTATATTGTGATCGATGATACCAACTTCGTTGTGAAGGAATCACATAATTATTCCAACAATCTGCTGTCGGTAGAGGAGATTGGCGATAATCTCATCATCAGCATTGCTGGCTACTTCTATTATGCAGGCAAGAATGCCAAGCACGAAACCCTTTCCAACTTCAAGCGTGCCAATAACTACGATGTGGATACTGCAGGTACCATTACCAAGATATATCCTGGCAAGACTTTATGCATCAACGATTCCAAGTTCTTCCTCAATTCGTCAAAAGGCTTCTTTGTGGTTGATATCACCGACAACAACGGCACGCTCTCCTTCACACGCACCAGTGTAGATGCCGCTTTGGCCGACAACGTGCAGAAGACCAAGACTGGCTACCTTGCCAACTACATGGCCAGCAAATACTACTATACCTTCGATGCTAATGGTGGTAACAAGACCAAGAAGACATCAAGCACTCCTGAGATGTACAGTAGCAGCCCCAATGGCGACGGCACTCTGTGGAGCATCAATGCCAGCGGTCTTCATAACAGTGCCGACGCTGCCACATACTACAAGGTAAGTGGTATATTGATTACGACTACACCTTGGTGGATGGCTTATAACAAGAGCGAGCACAAGATGTATGTGTCAAGTACTACCGACAATGGTATTCTCGTGAGTGGCAACTCTGGTGCAAAATATGAGATGAACACTTACGATGGTTTGGTTTGGGAGAATGCACAGCCTACAGGTGTCCCTACTAACGCAAATGAAGGCTGGTACTGGCCCGAATTCAATCCTAACGATTCAAGCATGTACTTCATCAGTTGCCGTATGAATAACGGTATTCTCAGGGTGCAGAATGGCGCAGTGACCGCCAGATTAGGTGTTGCTTCTCCTATGGTGGCACGCAACGGCGCCCTCAGATTTGATGAAGAAGGCAACCTCTGGATTGTCCACTCGAGTTTGAGCAACACTACTCCCGTGAAGGTGCTGCCTAAGGATAAAGTGGGCAAAGAAAGCTTTACTCCCGATGACTACACCGTCTTCAATGTGCCCAACATCACCGACCGCAACTCCTTCAAGTGGTCGACATTCGCCATCTCGAAAGGCACCAACATCAAGGCCTTCTGCTGTGGCGACCTTGCTCCACTGGTGATTTGGGATAACTATGGCCAGACTACCGACGGAACCAACTTCCGTTCCAAGACCTTCAAGAACCTGATTAGCAAGACCAACAAGACCGTATCTTGGGCCTACAACTACGATATGAAGGCCGACGATTTCGGTTACATCTGGATGGGTAACGGCGGTACATTGGCCCGCTTCAATCCCGCCGAGGCTTTTGATGAGGACTTCCGTGTCGACGATCTCTCGGCACAGATTGGTAACACCATGGTCTCGTCTATTGCCTTCGATAAAGACCACAATGCATGGATTGCCACCTATGGCGCTGGTATCTATGTGCTCAGCCCAGATGGTTCAGAGGTGCTCAATAGCTACAACACCAACAATAGCCCGCTGCCCTCTAACTCTATTTACAGCCTGTGTTACGACCCCGATCACGAGTCGATGTTTGTCGTCACTCCTACCTGTATTCTTGAGTACAGCGAAGCATTGAGAGGTGGTGATACTACCTACGACAACGTCTCTGTTTATCCCGCTCCAGTGGTTCGTCCCGATTTCACGGGTTATATGGCCATCAAGCGACTCATCCCTGGCTCGTATGTGAAGATTGCTGATGCAGCTGGTAATGTGGTGTACGAAACCACCGATGTGGCTGGTACAGCTGTTTGGGATGCCTGCGACAGCAATGGCAACCGCGTAGAGACCGGTACCTACTATGTCTATGCCGCTACGACTTCAAACGTGCCAATGGATACCCCGGTAACTAAGATTATGGTAATCAAGTGATTACGGTGAATTTATATAGCATTTCTGCTATGTAATATACTAGGAATCAATCGTTTCAATATAATAGACTATTTATAGTTGAGAAAGCTCTCGTCGTGATTGATGAGAGCTTTTTTTTGACCTGTCACACAATTTTTCTACATATTTCACGTTATAAAAGAATAATATGTTATTGTTCTATATCAGAAATATATATAAGACTATGATAAAGAAAGGTTTAGTTTCGATTATGCTGCTGCTTGCCGTGGCAATCTCGGCTTCGGCTGCCGGTGGTCAATGGCGCATTCATCCCAAGTTTGTGAGCAGTGAGGCCCAGCAGATGGTGGAAATGGGAGAGCGAGTCTATTACCTCGTGAGCCATAACCTCTACTGCTACGACATGTCGACGCTTGAAAATGAGGCGTGGAACAAGCAGAACTATCTCTCGGATGTGAACATTACCGGAATGTTTCACAATCCCGACAAAGACTACATCGTACTGACGTATGACAACGGTAACCTTGATGTCATTGAAGCCGATGGACACGTGCGAAACCTCTCAGAAATCAAGAACTCCACAGTGTTGGGAGGCAAGAACGTGAACGACGTCACCTTTGCCGGCGACGTGTTCTATGCTGCTACCGACTTTGGATATGTAGTGTATAACGACAACAAGTGGGAGGTCAAGGAGTCACGCATCTACACACAGAAGAGTGCCGAGACTGGCGCGCAGGTGAATGTGAAGATGCTCTCCGTTGCCCGTGTGGGCGACTATATCGTGCTTGCCAACGACACCATGGTCTACTCAGGTCTGGCATCACAACGGCACGAGGCACTCTCGTCCTACACCACCAGCAAGCTCTCGATGGGTACGAAGATGCATATGTGCCCCCTCGAGGGCAATGATTTCTTTGTCCTTGGTTCCCGCCTTTATCGTGGCACAGTGAGTCCCACAGGCGTCAAAGTGACCACAGAGGTCAAGGCGAAGGGTGAGAACATCCAGAAGACAGCCGACGGTTATATGGTCAATTTCATGAGCCAGGGCTACTACTACACCTTTGACAAAAACGGAGGGAATCCCCAGAAGGTGGAGGGAGGCAACGAACTCTACTGCGAGGCCGGCGATGGCTCGTTATGGTCGGTGGCCGAGGAAGGCCTGCACAACAGCAAGGCTCCGGAGTCTTATTATAAACCTATCAGCATCAGCATCAGCAATCCTTTCTGGCTCACCTATAACGAGGCAAGTCAAAAGATGTATGTTACCAATACAGGCACATTGGGCCGCATGCTCGACGAGCAGTACGACCCCACTGTGGTCAATGTCTACGATGGCACTCGCTGGACCGATGTCACCCCGTCGCCAATCCTTAATAAAAGCGGTACCTACTGGATCACCTTCTCGCCCGAGGATGCTGAAGAGTATTATCTGGGTTCGTGGTGGAACGGCGTTTACAAGGTGAAAGGCACCGATGTGGCGCAGACCTACAACTGGGAGAACTCCCCCATGATTCATGCCCTCGACGGATACTATTGCCATGCCGTTACCACACTCGACCGCCAGGGTAACCTGTGGGTGGCGCAGACGGGTAATGGCACCACACCGGTAATGGTATTGCCCAGTGCCAAGCGTCGCCTTGAGAGTGTTGCGACTAAAGACTGGATCGACCCCAAATTGAATGGAGTGCTGTGCTCCAAGTTTGCACGCATCCTTGCCACGAAGCAAAATAACTACATTGTCTATACCAACG
>JAEEVB010000183.1 GCA_016287065.1 Muribaculaceae bacterium | reverse complement strand
GAACGCACACCTCCTTCTGCGAGAATAATTAACTGTCCTCGCTTGGTGTGGCATTATGTCGTTATAATCCGTCGGAACGGTCATGAGGCACCTCCTCACGATTTGTTTTCACCATTTCCCTCACCCCCATTTCCCCTTATCTTCGCCTACGCAACCCTTCCGAGTCCCCTGAGAACTCCGAGATCTCCGAGTAACCAGTGGCAATAAAAAATAACCGCGCACCGCGCGGCTTTTTGCTCCTTTTTGTGCTTTTTGCGAGAGTAACTCCCCGTGCCGTCAATCTAAATCAATTCATGGCTAATTCGTGATAATTCATGGAGACATCTCTGTCCCCGCCATGCGCAAGATTATTGTAGCTTCTTTGCAACCTTTTGTTATTTTGTTCTTATGTCTAAAGAAATCCTGTCCCCGCTAATGCCTCGAAAGTACACAAAAACTCACGTTTGCGGTACGATGCAAAACTATTAAATATCGCTCAAAATCAATCAATTAACAAATACAATCCATAAATTTCCATGATTTCCCCTTTTTCCCATCCATCCCAACCACGCAGAGCTCGAGACAATCGCAAAGCTGTAGGGACAAGGCGTGCCTTGTCCGCTTCGTCAGGCCTGTATGCGGTGCCGAAGGCATTGCGACTTTCACCAATTTCCCGTTTTTCCCACATTTCCACAATTTCTCCTCCATCCCATCAGCGCATCTAGAACATCTAGAACCTTTAACTGACAACTGACAACTGATCCCACTAATCCTTCACAATAATTTTGCTATTTCAAAAAACTTTCTTACCTTTGTACATAATTTCAACACAGCCCCTGCGGTTTCATTAATAACCCAAATGGCAACATAGACCCAGAGGCTTCCCAAATTTTTTCAAATTAACTTGGTTTTCAAAAATCTAACCCGTTGAGGTTGTGACTTAACCGATAAATTCATGTGCCACATCATCACACGTTAAGAAAATCAGAATACAACTTATTTTATGTACAACATCAATGAATTGAACGCCATGAGCGAAAGCGATCTCAAATCGCTCGCTCAATCGATGGGCATCAAGAAAGTAGAATCATTCGATAAAGAGGATTTAGTGTTCCAAGTTCTCGACCAGCAGGCCATCATAGATGCTGCCAATGCACCCGAGAAGCCAAAACGCAAACGTACTCGCTCAACCGCCAAGAAGGAAAAGAAGGATGCAGCAACTGCACCTACCGAAGATAAGAACGACGAGCAAGCTCCTGCCAATGAAGAGAAAGCGGCTCCCAAGAAAAGAGGCCGTAAGCCTAAGAATCAGGCTGAACCAAAAGAGACTACGGCAAATGAAGAAGGCCAAGCCGACAATGAGGCTGCTACAAAAGCAGAGCCCGAAGCTCCCGATCAAACCGCCGACAATCAGCCCGAAGCCCCAGCTCCTGCAGCTTCGCGCCGAGGCAAGAGAAAACGCATCGAGAAAATCAACAACGATGCACCCTCGTTCAACTTCGAGACCCAGCCCGACATGCCCACCAATGACATTCAGGAATCTCCCGAGCAACCCGAGAACGTCAACATCGCCCCCGACATGGCACCCGTTGGCGACTTCGCTCCCGAAGAGGGATTTATGCCACAAGATGGCTTTATGCCCGAAGACGGCATGATGCCCAACGACATGCCCGAAGGCGCCCCCATGTTTAACGACAACATGGAACCCATGGACGGCGACGGCTACTACATGTATGACGACTACAACGGTGAAGGCGACTTCATGCCCGATGACAACAGGATGCAGTATCCCTCATCACGAGAGAAGAGGCAAGTCTCACTTGACTCATTCTTCAACACAGGCGGTGGCCCCACTTTCAAGCCCCGCACACAAGAAGAACGCGAAGAGGCTGCCCGCCGGGCCGAAGAAGAGCGCCGTCGTGCTGCCGAAGAGGCCGCCAAGGCTCCCATCATCATCCAAGAGCCAAAGGCAGAGAAAGAGCAGCCTCAAGGCAAAAAGAAGAAAAACAAGAAAGGCCAGCAGAATCAACCCGAAGAGCCTGCTTTACCCGAAAGTCCTTATAACTTCGACGGCATTCTCACCGGCAGCGGTCTGCTCGAGGTGATGCCTGATGGCTACGGTTTCCTGCGCTCGTCAGACTACAACTATCTCACTTCGCCCGACGACATCTACGTCTCGCAGTCACAAATCAAGAATAACGGTCTCAAGACGGGCGACGTGGTCGAAGGTACCATCCGTCCACCCAAGGAAGGCGAAAAATACTTCCCGCTGTGTGAGGTGAAACTCATTAATGGCCGTCTCCCGAGTTTCGTGCGCGACCGTGTGCCCTTCGAGCACCTCGTGCCCTTGTTCCCCGACGAGAAATTCAACCTCGAGAGCAAGCAGCACCCCAACATTTCCACACGCATTGTCGATATGTTTGCTCCCATCGGCAAAGGCCAGCGCGGCCTCATCGTGGCCCAGCCAAAGACAGGTAAAACCATCTTGCTCAAGGATATAGCTAACGCCATATCAGAGAATCACCCCGACACCTATATGATTATTCTGCTCATCGATGAGCGCCCTGAGGAGGTGACCGACATGGCTCGCAGCGTGAATGCCGAGGTGATTGCCTCGACCTTCGATGAACCTGCCGACCGCCACGTGAAAATAGCCGAACTGGTACTCTCCAAGGCAAAACGCATGGTAGAGTGTGGCCACGATGTAGTGATTTTGCTCGACTCCATCACCCGCCTGGCCCGTGCCTACAACACCAACGCTCCCGCATCGGGCAAGATACTCTCAGGTGGTGTCGATGCCAACGCCTTGCAGCGCCCCAAACGCTTCTTTGGCGCAGCCCGCAACATTGAGAACGGTGGCAGCCTCACCATCATCGCTACTGCACTTATCGAGACGGGATCCAAGATGGACGAAGTCATCTTCGAGGAATTCAAGGGTACCGGTAACATGGAACTCCAACTCGACCGCAAACTCAGCAACAAGCGTGTATTCCCCGCTGTCGACATCATGGCGTCCAGCACTCGCCGCGACGACCTGCTGCTCAATCAGGATACACTCAACCGCATGTGGATTTTACGCCGCTTCTTGAGCGACCGCACATCTATCGAGGCTATGGAGTTCATCAAGGATCGCATGGAGCGCACCCGCAGCAACGAGGAACTGCTCCTCACGATGAACGACTAATAGAGTTATCGCATGGCACGCATCTTAGGCATCGACTACGGACGCAAACGCACCGGCATCGCTGTGACCGACTCCTTGCAGATTGTCGCAAACAGCCTTGCCACTGTGCCTACTCACACCCTCCTTGACTTCATTAAGAATTATGTAGCCAAGGAGCCGGTCGAGGCCATCGTCATTGGACAGCCCACACAGCTCAATGGTCAGCCTTCCGAGAGCATGCGCTACATCACGCCATTTGTCAAAAGGCTTCAGAAAGAGATGCCACAGATGCCCGTCATCATGTACGACGAGCGCTTCACCTCCACCATAGCCCACCAGGCTATGCTCGACGGTGGCATGAAGAAATCTGACCGACAAGACAAGAACCGTGTCGATGCCATAGCTGCAACCATCATTCTCAACGATTATTTACAAAGCAAGAGTCTCATATAACACACAATTATGGTATTACCTGTATATATCTATGGTCACCCGCTGCTGCGCAAGGTGTCCGAAGAAATTGACCAGAACTATGAAGGACTGAATGAACTCATTCAGAACATGAAGGAAACAATGCACGCCACCGACGGTATCGGTATCGCCGCTCCACAGGTAGGCAAGAGCATCCGACTCATCTACATCGATGTGGATGTCCTCGCCGACAAGTTCCCCGAACTCAAGGACAAACGAATGGTGCTCATCAACCCCATTCTCACCATCGACGAGACCAGTCCTACCGTCACCCGCGAAGAAGGCTGCCTGAGTGTGCCAGACGTACACGAGAATGTTACCCGCCACTCGCGCATTCACCTCAACTGGCTCGACGAGAACTGGCAAGAGCACGACGAGGATATCGAGGGCTATTTGGCTCGCGTGGTACAGCATGAGTATGACCACCTCGAGGGCAAACTCTTCATCGACCACATCTCCCCCATCCGCAAGCAACTCAATCGTCGCAAACTCAACAACATAGCCACCGGCAAAGTCCAATTCGATTATCGTACCGTGGGCTATAAGCCGAGGAAGAAATGAGATCAGCGTTAATTGTATTGTCATGAAACCTATCACCATCACCCAGCAAGACCGCGAGTTCATCAAAATGGCATGCGACATTGCCAGTGAGAACATCGACCGTGGCGGCGGGCCTTTCGGGGCGGTCATCGTCAAAGATGGTGAAGTCATAGCGACCGGCAGCAACACGGTTACACTCGACAACGATCCCACAGCGCATGCCGAGGTCAATGCCATCAGACGTGCTTGTGCCATCAGCCGCAACTTCAAACTCGACGGTTGCTTCATCTATAGCAGCTGCGAACCTTGCCCTATGTGCCTGAGTGCGCTCTACTGGGCTGGCGTGAAACGCATCTACTACGCTAACACCAGAATTGATGCTGCCAACATCGGTTTTGACGACAACTTCATCTACAAGGATATTGACAGGCCACAGGAAATGCACTACATTCCTTGCATTCATGTCGACCACCCGCACACTATCGACCACCTCAACAAGTGGTCCTCGAAAACCGACAAAATCAAGTATTAGGGCTTGTTTTATTCTAAATGCTAATTGTTTGACCAATTAAGGTCGACTATCACATTAACGACAAATGGCTCGCTATCAAGCGAGCCATTGCTATATCATATTTCAATATGGTTTAGAATTCTATCTGATCTTCGGGAATGCGATCGGCATCGGTCAAGGGCCTGATCACACGGCAAGGCACACCGCCAGCCAATACGCCTGCAGGAATGTCGCTCGTGACCACACTGCCAGCCGCTATCACGCTACCTTCGCCTATGGTCACGCCACCGCACACCGTGGCATTAGCGCCAATCCACACGCCATCTTCGATGGTGATGGGCGCCGATGTCTCGAAAGCGCCGCTCA
>JAEEVB010000182.1 GCA_016287065.1 Muribaculaceae bacterium | reverse complement strand
CCAACCAGTTCTTTGTTACATTCTTTACACCCGTAGCTGCTGCAACACGATGAAACCCATAAAACAAGGGAGCCCCCACTCGGGTGGCTCCTTGTTATTTTCCTGATGCCTATTGAAAGCCGTATACCAAAAACCGCCCACCGAGATACGCCTATCAAAAAAAGAAAAAAACGCCGCCATTATTTGCATTTCTCACGGTTTTTTTGCAATTTTGTGGACGATTTCTACCATGACAAGTCATTCGGCGTCAAAATCGCCACCGAACACACTCACGGAAGAACACACACATCGACAACCAATTTTGTGAATTTATTTTCTAAACATATTGAGTTAATTAACCGTTGCTGCGCGCGTATCAAACCACACGGGCAGTAGCATTATTATTCATTTAAAACACTTTATTAACAAAACTATGAAAAAGTTTTTACTTAGTGCTTTTGCTCTTGCAGTTGCAGTCTCTGCATCAGCATTCCAGTTGGCTCCAAACAAAATGGCGTCAGCTAATCTGACAAAGATGGACAACATCAAGAAAGCCCCCAAAGAGCTTATTCAAAAAAAAATTCAGCAGGAGTTTGCTGAACTTCAAAAAAGAAATGCTCCTCAAACTAAATTGGAACAACCAACCAAAGCTTCCGACGTTGTAGGAGGTTATACTTGGAGTGTCCATGAAACCGATTCATTATATGCAAATCCCGACTCGGCTGTTGCAACGGCATCGTACAGTACTAATGTGGTTATGTATGGAGCCAACGACGCCGATACCACATTTATGATTGGAGGTATGTTCTATGCTCCTGTGACTGCCAAACTTGATTTTACATCTAGCGACTATGGTGTTTGCATCTACATTCCCACTTACTATGTAACACAGACTATAGATTATTACAATTATAACGGTACTTATCTTCCTATTAATTTAACGTCAGTATTTTATTATGAAGGAGATGAAACTAATTCTAGCGGGTTCTATATTAGCGATGGCATTTATGCCTTGATTTATCAAGGTAACATTATCTTAATGAATAACTGGATTTATTCGACACTGAAAATAAACAACAAAACCTATCGTTTTTCTGACTATATCATTCCTTATAGCTCAATGGTAGATAATGCCGATATTAACGGAGTTATGTCATATCCCAGAACATACGGAAGCAACTCACTTAACAGTGTCAGCGCTCTTGCAATTACAGAAGACACCGAAAACTATATTGTGAACGTTGGCAACTTCGACGGCGGCGGCAAGACCGCTCACATGTATCTTGCTTCCGATAAATCGTGGATTGCAGATATCGACACCATCTATTCAGCACCTCTTAACGCCGATACCACTTTAAACTATCAGCTCCTCGGTTATGAGGCTACCACCGACTCACTTTTCTATCTGCAAGGCACCGGTACCGAGACTACGCTGACCTTTGGCTCAGACTGGACGGGCTTAGATTTGACTTATAATTATTGGTTGGGTGACCTTGCCCCCGCCACCATCACTCTCATTGGTGGTGAATTTATCTATCCTGATCCTATTCCTGACGTTTACATCCTGGGTGAAGTGGGCGAGAATACCTGGGCTCCCAACGTAGGCCAACAGATGACTCGTGACGAAGAAACCGGCCTTTACACTGCCGAAATCACTTGCGACGGACGCAACAGTGGCTACAACTATTTCAGCTTCACTACCAAGCTCGCTGACAACGCCGACGACTGGGCATCTATCGCCGACTATCGTTTTGGTGCCGTAAGTGAGGCAACCGACGAGAATCCTAATGGCGACTTCTACGTGACCGAAGAAATGTTTGGCACCGACCTGAGCCTCACCAAGGAGAATGGCAAGGCCTTCAGAATCCCCGGTGGCACTTATAACCTCACTGTGAACTATGCCGACATGAAACTTAAGATTGAGAAGGTAGCTGCTCCCATCAAGCTTGGCGACGCTAACTGCGATGGCAAGATCGACGTGAACGACGTGACTACCACTATCAACTACATCCTCAAGAAGAATCCCAATCCATTCAGCTACGACAATGCCAACGTGAATGGTGACGATACTGTCAGCGTGATGGATGTTACGCTCATCATCGACATGATTCTGCACCCCAATAACTATTAATACTACCCATCCCGTTGCAGCGGCCAACCATTTCTTTGTTACATTCTTTACACCCATAGCTGCTGCAACACGATGAAACCCATAAAACAAGGGAGCAGCCCCACTCGGGCAGCTCCCTGTTATTATATAACCATTGATTTCTTATTTCCCGGAGAGGAGGAAACGGCGCAGCGAGGCGTAGCCCGAGTTCATGCTCACCACATTGCGAGTGCCGCGCAGGTATTGCAGCATGGCATTGGGCACAGGAATGCTCTGCTCCAGGGCATCCTCAACGGCATCGATGTATTTAGCCGGATGCGCCGTAGCAAGCGCAACGCCCGTCTCGCCCGGATGCAGCAGTCGCCGCAGCGCCTCCAGTGCCAGGGCGCCATGCGGGTCGGCCAGATAGCGCCGGTCGCGCCACAGCAGCCTCATTGCATCGTGAATCTCGCTATCGCTCATCGACACTCCTGTCACCTCACGCGTAATGGCTTCGTAAGAACCACCAAACAGGTCGAGAATGCGGGGGAAGTTGCGCGGATTGCCCACGTCGATGGCTTTGGCCAGCGTTTGGACCATGCCTCGCGGCTCAAACTTACCTGTGCGCAGATAGCGGGTGAACACGTCGTTGGCATTGTCGGCAGCAATGAACCGCTTGAGCGGCAATCCCATGCGCTTGGCCATGACGCCCGCAGTGAGGTTGCCCAGGTTGCCGCATGGCAGCGAAATCACCAGCCTGTCGAGCTCTCGGCCCTGACGCTGCAACTGCGCAACAGCATAAAAGTAGTAGAACATTTGAGGCAGCAGCCGGGCGATGTTCACCGAGCGTGCACTCGTGAGCGAGATGCTGTTTTTCAGGTCCTCGTCGGCAAAGGCCTCCATAATCATGTTGCGGCAATCTTCGAGCGAACCATTCACCTCAATGGCCGTGACGTTGCCATCGAGGGTGGTGAATTGCGCTTCCTGCAGGTTGTCGAGTCCGTCTTGCGGATAAAGCACCACCACACGCACGCCGGGCCTGTTATAGCAGCCATTGGCCACAGCACCGCCCGAGTTGCCGGTAGTAGCCACCAGCACCGTCACCTCCTGGCCATGCTTGGTGGCAAAGTAGCTCAGCAGGCGTCCCATGAAGCGCGCACCCACATCTTTCGAACTCATGGTGGGCCCATGATACAGCTCCAGCGAGAAGCGGTTGTCGTCGACCTGCACCAGCGGAATATCGAAGCTGAGCGTGTCGTCGATGATTTCCTTGAGTTTCTCGGAATCGACCGCACCCTGCAGAGCAAAATTGGCCACCGCATAGCTGATTTCCTGCAACGTCATCATGCTCATGTTGTTGATAAACGCCTGAGGCAGCTGCGGGATGTGCTCGGGCATGAACAGGCCGCCGTCGCTGGCACGGCCTTGCATCACGGCCTGCTCGAGGGTAGCAAACTGCGTGGGGTTGTTAGTATTGTAGTATCTCATACTCGGTTTCTGGTTTTTCTCTTAGTTTTTAAACAGTTTTCTAGAACTGCCATCTAGCATTTCTAGTTCTTCTAGAGCGGCTTTAGTCGCCCTCAATCACAGTGCCGGGTGCGGTGCGGTTGAAGGTGTTCTTCACCCACACGGGAATGTGCTTCACGGCCACCGGTGCAATGGTGGGGGCATATATCACCTTGGCACCCGCGTCGCACATGCGCTGCGCCTGGGCATAGGTCATGCGAGGTATCACCGTGGCTGTGGGGTCGGTGCGCGGGTCGGCGGTCATGAAGCCATCTACGTCGGTCCAGATCTCGAGGCACTCGGCATCGAGGGCGGCGGCAATGAGGGCGGCGGTGAAATCGCTGCCTCCACGGCCAAGATTGGTCTTCACACCGGTTTCCACATCGGCAGCAATAAAGCCCTGAGTCACATGCACGCGCTCGGTGCGGCCGCCAAACTCCTCACGAATGAGTTGCTCGGTGGTAGCGGCATCAAGGATACGCTCGGTTGGGGTGTCCATCGTCTTGATGAAATTGGGTGAGAAATGAGGCACAGCACCGTCGATCATCGACGCGACAATGGCCGACGACATGATTTCGCCATGGCTCACGATAGCGTCGCTCAACTTGTCGACAAAGTCGGGCGCCAGGTCGCTATTGGCATAGAGCATGGCATAGAACGAGGCAAGACCTTCGTCGATAAAAGTATTGATCACGCCCAAACACTCTGGTTGTCGTTCCTCGGGCACCACACCCGCAATTACCTGGGCATGGCGCTGCTTCAGTTCCTCGAGCAGTGGCTCATAACTGGCATCGTGCTGCTTGGCGAGTTCGGTCATGGCTATGAGCTGATTGGTGACGCCACCCAGGGCCGACACCACCACGATTACCTGTTCCTGACACTCGTCGACTATCGCTTTCACGTTGTGCAGGCTCTGGACAGTGCCCACCGAAGTCCCACCGAATTTAATGACTTTCATCATGCTTGTTACGTTAATCAGTTAAGCGCAATATTACGATAACGTAAAGATAAGCATAATTCATATAACAAGAAACATTTTCACGAAAAAGATTGCTAAAACAGCGGGAGTTTTATAACTTTGAACCTGGAAATCGTAGTAACTCATGGAAGAGCTCAATCAAGACATATTCAATCTGCTCGACGACCAGCCCACGCCCGCTCGCGGCTCGCTGCTGGTGGCCAAGCCCACGGTGCAGGACTACATGTTCAGCCGCACCGTGATTGCCGTGGTCGACCACGACTCCGAGAACGGCACCATGGGACTCATCGCCAACAAGCTGAGCGGATTTATGGTGCACGAAGTGCTGCCCGACCTGGCAGAACTGGACCTGGACATTCCCCTGTATGTGGGCGGGCCCGTGCACACCGACATGCTCTTCTTCCTGCACACGCTGGGAGAAGAGGTAATCCCCGACTCGCTCAAGATGAGCCGCGGGCTCTACTTTGGCGGCGACTACATGGCCATGAAGCAATATCTG
>JAEEVB010000181.1 GCA_016287065.1 Muribaculaceae bacterium | reverse complement strand
GGCGCCAGCCGCCGGCGGTCCTTGCCGGTCAGTGTGTCAGCGAAGCGCTCGATGAGCTTTGAGATAAGCGGAAAAGTCCGCGCAGCGTTCCCGCGAGTCATCGTGTCTCGAGGCATCACCGGCAGCCGCCCTCCGTGGAGGGGACGGGCCCAGGCCGGAAAAGAGAGACTAAGGTGGTCATAGCGTGAGGGTCCCACCTCTTCCCATTCCGAACAGAGAAGTTAAGCCTCACCACGCCGATGGTACTGCGAAAGTGGGAGAGTAGGTAACCGCCCCTTAAACCGAGAGGAGTCAGCAATGGCTCCTCTTTTTTTGTGCCATAGCGTGAGGGTCCCACCGTCCCTTCCCGTCCTGGACAGGAACTTAAGCGTCACCACGGCGATGGTCAGCGGCATGGGAAGGCATAGGTAACCGCCCCCTAAGAGAGGAGTCAGCAATGGCTCCTCTTTTTTTGTGTCATAGCGTGAGGGCCCCACCTAGCCGTTCCAGCCTATCCAGCCGCTCTAGCCCGCCTAGCCATTCCAGCTGTTCTAGCCTATCTAGCCGCTTTAGCCATTCCAGCCGTTCTAGCCCACCTAGCCATTCTAGCCGCTCTAGATGCTTTAGTGGCTCTTGATGCTCTTGATGCTAGATATTCTAGAAAGGCTCGTGTTGAAGGGGAGCTTCTTTAATGGCTTGGTATCTAGGATGCTAGATGGTATAGCACAAATATCCCTGAAGAGAGAGTTCAGAGATTCTTGTCATTGATTTTTAGATAGTTAGATGGGTTACTTCTCTTCGAAGTAGAATTCCATGCTGAGCATTTCGAGTGGCCGGTCGAGCGCGATCGCAGTAAAGGGCACCATGGTGTAGCTGGTTTTCTCTCCCTTATCCACTTTATAGTTGAATATCACGGCGTTACCGTTCTCCAACACGTTCTCAGGATACATGCTCACCACGCGGTTGGTCTCGGGCAGAATGACCGCCAGCACAAACTGCGTCTTGAAGTTCACCGGGGTGGGTGTGCCGTTGGTGCCCATCACGGCTGCTTCGCCAAAGATGTTGCGGAACTCTTCCTCACTAGTGATGATTTTGCGTTCTATCTTCTTCACCTTATGGGTGTTAACCACATAGTAGTTGTGCAGTTCAGTGAACCCAATGGGGTAGGCCTTGGCTATCACTTTCCGGGATATGGAGCACTGCGTGAGCATGAGCAGCGCAGCAGCGCAAGCGACGATTGCGAGTAGTTTCTTCATAGTGGGTATAAGTTATTTTTTGATGATGTTGTCGTAGTAGAACTTGAGCACATCGCTTGCTGCCACAAACGACGACTGCTTGCTGTCGAGCACCATTTCTTGCTTCACCTGCAGCAGACGCTCAATCTCGGGATCGTTGTAGAACCGCGACTTAAGTTGCTCGTTGATAGTCTCGTACATCCAGTATTTCTCTTGCTGGCGGCGGCGCTCCTCGAAGTAGCCGTTGCCGTGCACAAACTCGAAATAATCGTCAACAATCTTCCACAGCTTGTCGATATTCAGGTTGTAGTAGCCCGAGTAGGTGGTCACCTGTGGCAGGAAACCGCTGGGAGGCACAGGGTAGAGGTGCAGCGCGTTGCGGAATTCCAGCGCCTGACGATTGGCGCGGTCCACATTGTCGCCGTCGGCCTTGTTGATGCCAATGGCATCGGCCATCTCCATGATGCCGCGCTTGATGCCCTGCAGTTCGTCGCCTGCGCCTGCAATCTGGATGAGCAGGAAGAAGTCCACCATCGAGTGCACAGCCGTCTCGCTCTGGCCCACACCCACGGTTTCCACGAATATGTTGTTGTAGCCGGCAGCCTCACACAGCATGATGGTCTCGCGCGTCTTGCGGGCCACACCGCCTAGAGAGCCAGCTGAAGGTGAAGGGCGAATGAAGGCTCGCGGATGTACCGAGAGCTGCTCCATGCGCGTCTTGTCGCCCAGAATGGAGCCTTTTGAACGCTCGCTCGACGGGTCGATGGCCAGTACCGCCAGTTTGTCGGTCTCGCAGCGGTTCAGCACATAGGTGCCAAACACATCGATCGAGGTGCTCTTGCCCGCTCCCGGTACGCCTGTGATGCCTATGCGGCGGCTGTTGCCCGTGTGCGGCAGGCATTTCTCGATCACTTCTTGCGCAATCGCCTGATGTTCGGTGGCAAGGCTTTCGACGAGCGTCACTGCCTGTCCCAGCACCGTGGTGTTGCCTTTCAGGATGCCCTCCACATAGTCGTTCACGGTGAGTTGCGGGCGTTTCTTGCGTTTCTTGATATAGGGGCTCACAATGGGTGGCTGCTCCACTCCGGCATTCACTTGCAGTCCAGTGTATTGCTTGTCGTTTTCGGGGTGTTGCATCGTCACCGCTTTGCTGTGTTTCTTGATTTCTTGGTTGCTCATATCGTAGTTAAGTGTTAATCAGTCATTTTTCTTGCTCAGGCCCACCAGTCTCACCGTTTGCCGTGGCTGATAGGGATCGTTGCTGATCACGGTGAGCGTGGTGTTCAGCATCGCCTCCTTGCATCCGTTCACGGTCACGTTGATGGTCGCCTTCTTGCCTTTTTTCACCTCCAGTATGTCGGTCTGTGCCGTAATATTCTCCTCTGGAATATATAACCGCCTGATGATAAGGTTGTTCTTTCCTTCATTCTTGATGGTGAACGAGCGTGTAACCGCCTCGTCGCCAGTCAGCGTGCCAAAGTCCAGTTTGTCGGTCGAGAACACTGCGTCGGGTGCATTGCGCCGCTCCTTGTCGGTGAGTTTCGAGAAGTCCTCCTTCACCTGCGCCATGATACTGAAGGGCAGCGTCTGCACGTCGGTTGAGTCGGCCAGTGATCGGGTGACGATAGTCACCGAGTCGGTGTTCAGGCCCCACAGCGGCGCTCTCCACGAGTCGTAGAAGAACGAAACCGTCACCAGATGACCTGACATGATGGTGTCGGGCAACACCCGTGCCTTGATGTGCGGCGGTAGGCCTTCCACTGTGGTGTTCATCGGCCGATCGCCAGTGTTGTAGCCCGCCACGTAGGCTTCGCGCATTCGTCCCTTGGTCACTTCGCCCAGTGGCAGACTGGCATGGCTGAATCGCACAGCTCCCTCGCCCACAGGGTATTTCTCCAGTATGCTTTCGGGCGAACCAATCACTAGGCCCTTCACCGTGAGCGTCGTCTTGCTGGGATTACCGTTGGTATATACCCACACGTTTTTCTCGAATTCGCCCGGAATGTTGCGTGAGCTGTATAGCAGTTCTACGGCCGATGTGTCGCCGGGTGCTATTGGGGTGCGGGGATACTCGGCGGCGGTGCAGCCGCACGAACTCTTCACCTGCGTGATTACCACTGGCTCGTCGCCTGTGTTCACAAATCGCATCTGGCACGTGACGGTCTTCAGCGAGTCGCTAAAGCTGCCGAAGTCATGTTCCGTCTCAAGCCAGCAGATGGAGGGCTGTGCCATGGCAGCGACTGCCATGAGCAGCAAGGTTGCCATGAGCCCTGAGCGTTTCGTCATCTCTTCTCGCGTTTGGCAGGGATGATGGTGCCTTCAATTTGCAGCACTGAGCGTGGCTCGAGCCCATTGGTTTTCACCTTCACGGTCTTCTTGAACGCTCCAGCGCGGCCTATGGGGCTGAAGGTCACCTTGATGGTCCCCTTCTTGCCAGGCTTGATGGGTTTGGTGGGATATTCGGGCCGGGTGCAGCCACACGATGCAGTCACATTGGTGATAATCAGTGGCTTATTTCCGGTGTTAGTGAATTCAAACTTATGTGTCACAGGACCTTTCGATTCCTTGATGGTGCCAAAGTTGTAGGAGATTTCCTTGAAGGTGATTTCGGCATAGTCATTGTCCTGAGCCACTGTCGTCAGTGTCATGGCGAGCAACAGCAGCATCGTGTTTATAAGTCGTTTCATTGCAATGCGGTTTTTTTAGTTAGAATGCAAATATACAATAAAGTTTACACATTAGTCCGATTTTATCGTTTTTTAATGATTCCCCCGCCCCTAAACCCTCAGTCCTCAACCCTAAACCGCGAGCCCTGCTCGCAATTTGCTCATTCGGCCCGAAATGCTTACCTTTGCGGTGTAACAATACAACGCATTGCCTATGCCCGACCAGTTTTCCCGTACCCGCATGTTGCTCGGCACGCCAGCCATGGAGGTGCTCGCGCGCAGCCGTGTCGCCGTCTTCGGCGTGGGCGGCGTGGGCGGCTATGTGGTCGAAGCCTTGGCCCGCAGCGGCGTCGGAGCCCTCGACCTCATCGATAACGACAAGGTCACCATCACCAACCTCAACCGCCAGATCATCGCCCTCATGAGCACCCTCGGGCAGTATAAGGTAGATGTGGCGGCCGAGCGCATCCACGACATCAACCCCCAGTGCCAGGTGCGCACCCACAAACTCTTCTACCGCGTGTGCAATGCCGACGAACTTGACCTCACCCCCTACGATTATGTCGTCGACTGCATCGACACCGTCAGCGCCAAAAAGGAGCTCGTGCGCCGTTGCTCCCGCCTCGGCATACCTTTCATCTGCAGCATGGGCGCCGCCAACAAGTTCAACCCCATGGCGTTCCGCGTGTGCGACATCAGCAAGACCAAGAACGACCCCCTCGCCAAGGTGCTCCGCAAACAGTTGCGCCGCGAGGGCATCAACCACTTCAAGTGCGTCTGCAGCGACGAGTTGCCCACCGAACCCCTCGAACCCGTGATGGAAAACGAACAGTATGTCCCCGCCAGCAACGCCTATGTCCCTGCTGCCGCCGGCCTCCTCATCGCCAGCCAGGTCATCCACGACCTTCTTCATCCCACCACCGACTAATCCTCTCATACATAGTCCTTTTGTTTGGTGTCGTGCGGTTAAGCGCGGTTGTTTTGCATTGTCGCGGTGTGTGTTTTGCCGCTTCGCGGGAACCACGAAGTGCTCGCGATTGAACGAGATTCTCTTTTGACAGAAGGACAGAAGTTATTTAGACAGAAGGACATAAGAACAAAAGGTTGCAAAGACGACGTTTTAATTTCTCTCGCAAAGCAGGTGGCACGCAAAGCCGGCTGACGCCGGTTCTTTTGCATTGTCGCTGGTTGCGCGTTGGCCTCTCAGGGGTCGCACGACGG
>JAEEVB010000180.1 GCA_016287065.1 Muribaculaceae bacterium | reverse complement strand
TCCTATTAGCCCCATTAGCCCCATCGCGGCGAGAGCAAACAATTATGAAAGATTTCCCTGGCGCAGCCCGGCCCAGATTCTCAGCGCGTGCCCTGTCCGTCCTTCCGAGAACTCCGAGTTCTCCGAGACCTCCGAGAATTGTAGGGACAGGGCGTGCCCTGTCCGTCCTTTCGCGCCGTGCAGGGGGCGTGCCCTGTCCACCGCCCAAAAAACGCAACCACGAAGTGCTCGAGAACCACGAAGTGCTCGCGACCGAACGGAACCATATCATGCTCACGATGATTTTGCAGCACGAGTTGAGCGATAGCGAAGCGTGCAGTGCCAACGGCAGCAAAACTCATCGTAACCCCGAAGGGCAAGCGAAGCGCAGCACCATCGCAAAGCAAAAGTCGGCCATCAGGCCGGCATGCGGTGCCAAAGGCATTGCGACTTTTCTCAATTTTCCACAATTTCCCATTTTTCCCAACCGCTTCATCATTCCCATCCATCCCATCTAGAACATCTAGAGAGACTAGAACAACTAGAACGGCTATATTATCTAGAACTGAAAACTGATTACTGAAAACTGATGATTTCCACGATTTCCCGTTTTTCCCACCGTTCCCGCCTTTCCAAAAAATTTCATCCATCCCGAGTATGCGACTATAAAAATAGTAATTTTACCATAAATATTTGCATTTTACCATTTCTTGCATTATCTTTGCACCGTATTAATTATTTCTACAACCTTTTTAAACAAAGAATAAGATGAATATCAACGGAAAAACACAAAACCGAATGACTCGCGACAGCGAGTTTCTCGACCTCTATCACGACGCCCTGCAACTCATGCTTGCTGCGGGCGTGAAAAATGCCCGAAGGGCAGCCATCGAGTGTGCCCTCAAACAGGGCCGACCACGCTACAATGTGAGTTTCGACCGTGCCTACCCTGTAGTGTGCAAGATTCTCAACCAAAACATTGTACCTGTAAAATCACCCATCAAACGCGCCTTTTGGCTCGAACTGGCACAGCAAGTGCGTGATGTGAGAGGAAACCACAACGTCTCCATTGCCGCTGCCCTCGACTTTGTGTTACTACATGGCCGAGCATCAAGCTATTTCATCAATCCCGACTATGCCTATTGGAACACCTATCGAGCCAGCCGTGAGCGACGCAACCTCAGGCTCAATCAGTTGCACGTAGCCTAATCATCAACCCTAAACTCTAAACCCATGGAACCACAAAACAACAACATCTACACACTAGAAGTCAGCATCGATCTCGACGATGTCATCAACAGCATTTGCGCACAAAGCGCTTGGCACTGTGTACACAATCCAAAACTCTACCGCATCACCCCCGACAACCGCCGGTTAATCACACTTAAAGTGAAAGAGGCCTACGACCTACTCACAGCAAAGGCTATGGGCTACATTTCATTTGCCAATTTCAACCCCAACATTGAGCATGCCAACATCAGGCTCACTTTCAGTTTCCGCCATCCCTTCGACGAGGCATTGCCCACTCAATTGAAACAGATACTGGAGAATGCCTTTGCCGCCTATGCACTCATGCGCTGCTATAGCGGGATTGACGACTACCATGCCACAGCATGGCGTAAATACTCGGCACAACTCATGCTTGCATTCTTGCGTGATGCTAACCACGACATCTTGACCCGCGCCTGAGAAAAACCGCAGGCTGATTTGGACACGAAAAAAGGCTGCACCCGAGGATGGGAGCAGCCCTTTGTGATTCACAATTCGGTCATTGCCGAAATGTGGCTTAAAGATTGTCAAGTTCCTTCTGCAGGTCATTCAACGCATCGTTGAGTTCATTACCGGCCTTGTCCAGTTCCTTTTCGAGATCGTCGAGGTTCAGGTCGGGAATGTCGTCGTCGTTAGGCGTTGTAGCCACCGAACTGCTGTCACCATAGCTGAAATCGCTGTTGCTATCATCGCCGGTCGAAGTGTCCAGGTCTGTCGAGCCGCCCAGATTCTTCAGTGCGTCGAGACTCTCCTGCAGTTCCTTAAGTTGCTTGCCATCTTCATCGACGGTTGCCCACACGTTGCCAAACAGACCCCAACTCAGGCGTTCACCCTTCTTGTCGGTCACCGTTGAGAAGAACACATAGTTGTGGTAATCAAGTTCCTTCTCGAGCATAGGAGTAATCTTGTCGCCCATCAAGTTCATCACGGCACCCATTTCGCCACCGACCTTGTCAAACATCTTCGACATTTCCTGGCCAATAGCCTTCACATGGTCGCTCTTGCTCGGGTTCATGATAGCCATCACTGCCAGAGCTGCTACAAGCAGGCCCAAGAGAATCCATAGCCAGGCTTTAGATTTCTTTTTCTTGGGTGCCTCATAAGGCTGCTGGTAGGGCTGCTGATAAGGCTGCTGATACTGAGGCTGTGCAGGCTGCTGGTACTGAGGCTGTGCAGGCTGCTGGTACTGAGGCTGAACAGGCTCCTGATACTGAGGCTGAACAGGCTCCTGGTACTGAGGCTGAACAGGTTCCTGGTACTGAGGCTGAACAGGTTCCTGGTACTGAGGCTGAACAGGCTCCTGATATTGCTGTTGCACAGGCTCTTGCTGAGGCTGATAGGCCGAGTAGTCGTTAGCTGCCATAGTGGGATTCAGAATTACTTGCATGTCAGCTACTTCGCTAGCCTTGACCCAGTCGGGCATGCCATTGGTCCATACAAGGGTGTCGGGGGTGATGACACCCATCGCTTTGAGCTCTTCTAATTCATAAGGGCCCTTGCGTTCGTTGTTCGATACAAAATAATAGGTCATTTCACTAATAGCATAAAAATTGTTATAAATTGAGTAATAATTTCGCGGTCTTTGAAAGCAAAGATAATGCCACTTTACTACATAACAAGCATATATACAATTTTTAACACGAAAAAACCTACTTATTGACAAGAAAGTGCCGCCTGGCACCCTAAAATTTCTTTATTTCAATAGAAATAACTACTTTTGCAAATCATTTTAGAATACACTGAAAAATGACTGTAATCGACATCGTGATATTAGTGCTGCTGGCAGGAGGCATCATCTATGGTTTCAAACGTGGAATCATTGGTGAAATATCCACCATTGTGGGCGTGGTGCTGGGCATCCTAGTGTGCTTGATTATGGGCGACAAGGCCGTAGAAGCGTTGCGCGGCATGTGCAGCGGCTGGCAAAAGTGGCCCATGGCTGCCGAGACCTCAAGCGCCATTGCGCTGGGCGTGCTGTTCATCGTGGTGTTCCTTGCTTGCCGCATTGTGGGCAAGTTCCTCAAGGGTATCACCCACACGCTCATGCTGGGACCCATCGACCGCCTGCTGGGTGCTGTGGTGGGTGCAGCCGTCATGCTGCTCGCCATGAGTTTTGTGCTCAACATCTTCTTCGTGAACAAGCCCGATGCCAAGCTCTTCACCCCCGAGCGCCTCGAGAGCGACAAGCCCTTGTTCATCACCCTCAATACGGTGCCGTGGCTACTGGGCTCGAAGACCGATGTGGCCGATGCACTGCCAGCCTATACCGACTCGATTCACAGTCTTTACGATGCAGGTAAACTGAAACCTTGAAGCGACAATCAACACCTATGAACAACAATAATAAAGACGAAAAGACTCCCACCCCTCAGCAGCCCGACAGTGAGCAGATTCTGCAGTCGGCGGCGCAAGAGGAGTATAAGTATGGCTTTGTGACCGATGTCGACACCCATGTCATCCCCAAGGGGCTGAACGAGGATGTGGTGCGTCTCATTTCGCGTCTCAAAGGCGAGCCCGAGTGGCTGCTTGAGTTCCGACTCAAGGCCTATCGCTACTGGCTCACCCTCAAGATGCCCACCTGGGGCCATGTCACCCTGCCCGAAATCGACTATCAGGCCATCAGCTACTATGCCGCCCCTAAGAAGAAGGAAGATGCCCCCAAGGAGATTGACCCCGAAGTCAAAAAGACCTTCGACAAGCTAGGCATTCCCCTCGAAGAGCAGATGCGACTGAGTGGCATGGCCGTCGACGCCGTGATGGACAGCGTGAGCGTGCGCACCACCTATCGCGAGAAACTCGCCGAACTGGGCGTCATTTTCTGCTCCATCAGCGAAGCGGTGAAAGACTATCCCGACCTGGTGAAGAAATACCTGGGTTCGGTCGTTCCTTACACCGATAACTTCTTTGCCGCGCTCAACTCTGCCGTGTTCAGCGATGGCTCGTTCGTTTACATCCCCAAGGGTGTGCGATGCCCCATGGAACTCTCCACCTACTTTCGCATCAATGCTGCCGAAACGGGTCAGTTCGAGCGCACCCTCATCGTGGCCGACGACGATGCCTATGTCTCTTACCTCGAGGGCTGCACTGCCCCCATGCGCGACGAGAACCAGCTGCACGCAGCTATTGTAGAGATTGTGGTCGAGGACCGTGCAGAGGTGAAGTACAGCACCGTGCAGAACTGGTATCCTGGCGACAAGGACGGCCGCGGCGGCATATACAACCTGGTGACCAAGCGTGGCTTGTGCCGTGGCGATCACTCCAAACTATCATGGACACAAGTCGAGACAGGTAGCGCCATCACCTGGAAGTATCCAAGCTGCGTGCTACGTGGCGACTACTCCACCGGCGAGTTCTACTCGGTGGCGCTCACCCGCAACCGGCAGGAAGCCGACACAGGCACCAAGATGATTCACCTGGGCAAGCACACCAGCAGCACCATCGTTTCCAAGGGCATCTCGGCCGGACACAGCCAGAACAGTTACCGAGGCATGGTGAAGATTGCACCCAAGGCTGTGAATAGCCGCAACTATACCCAGTGCGACAGTCTGCTGCTCACCCCCACAAGCGGTGCCCACACTTTCCCCGTGATTGAGGTGGGTAACGACAGCAGCGTGGTGGAGCACGAGGCCACTACCAGTAAAATCAACGAGGACCAGATTTTCTACTGCAACCAGCGCGGCATCAGCACTGAAGACGCCGTGGGACTCATCGTCAACGGCTATGCCAAGGAGGTGATGTCGAAACTGCCCATGGAGTTTGCCGTCGAGGCACAAAAACTGCTCAGCATCTCGCTTGAGGGCAGCGTAGGGTAACAACACTAATACAGATAACAACAAAACACAACCACTTATATGCTTGAAA
>JAEEVB010000179.1 GCA_016287065.1 Muribaculaceae bacterium | reverse complement strand
ACTTGAAGAAGGTGCTCATCACGGTGATATTTGCTGTGGCATCGATCGTCTTCCTTTTCACAGTGAACTTTGCATTCAGCAAACTGCAGCCGCATCAGCAGATGCGTATTAAAGTGACGCTGGGCATTGAGCAGGACCTGCGCGGTGCTGGCTATAATGTGAACCAGAGTAAGATTGCCATAGGTTCGGGCGGTCTGTGGGGCAAGGGCTTTTTGAACGGCACCCAGACCAAACTCAAGTATGTGCCCGAACAGCACACCGACTTCATTTATTGCACAATAGGCGAGGAAGAGGGTTTCTGGGGCTCGGCCAGCGTGCTGCTCCTGTTCCTGGCGCTCATATTGCGCATCATTACCATTGCTGAGCGACAACACACGGCATTTGGGCGTGTCTATGCCTACTGTGTGGCATCGATATTCATCTTCCATGTGTGCATTAATATAGGAATGGTGCTCGGACTGTGTCCTGTGATAGGCATCCCGCTACCATTCTTCAGTTACGGCGGTTCTTCGTTGTGGGGATTCACCTTCCTGCTGTTCATCCTGCTACGCATCGATGCAGCCCGCAAGGACTCAGGCTCGTGGTAAAGTAGTTCGCAATACCGGCATCTCTATGAAACTCTCATTTCACACATTGACCATTTCAGACCGCGAGGCGGTGCAGGCGGTGTCGCTCCATGCCGGGCGCCGTAACTGCAACTATAACTTCGCCAATCTCCTGGGGTGGCAGTTCTGGTTCCAGACCGAGGTGTGTGTGCTTGAAGATGCCGTGGTGCTGCGCTACTCATTCAAAGGCAAGCATGAATACATGGTGTGCACGGCCCGAGACTTGCCATTGGAGCTGATCGAGGCTTTGCGTGAAGACAGTCAAGGAGATTTGACGATCAGAGGCCTTGAAGACTCGCAGGTGGAGGCTCTCCAGGCAGCGCATCATTCAAGATTCACGATTGAGACAGAACCTGTTCGCAACCAGTACGACTACATTTACCGTCGCGAAACCCTTGCCACGCTGCGGGGTGGGGGGCTCAATGCCAAGCGCAACCACATCAACCATTTTCGTGCCGAGTACCCCGACTTTGAATATCGCCCACTCGCTCCAGAACTCTTTGATGAGTGTCGCCACCTTAGAAATATATGGCTGGAGGAGAGAGATGCCAATGCGACCATGGAAGCCGAGCAACGCGTGATGGAGACTGTGTTTGCGCATTGGGAGGCGCTGGGCATGCTGGGAGGCAGCATCTTTGTTGACGGCCGCATGGTGGCTTTCACCTATGGCTCTGCTGTCACAACCGACACCTTCGACATCTGTGCTGAGAAGGCCGACCGCCATGTTGAAGGCGCCTTCACGATCATCAACCAGCAGTTTGCGCAGCATTTGCCTGAACAATACCTCTACCTGAATCGTGAAGAAGACATGGGACTGCCCGGTCTGCGCAAGGCAAAACTATCGTATCACCCTGAATTATTGTTGAGTTACAATGTCGTACACATTGCATAGAATGACCGCTGACGATGCGCCGCTTACCATCGAATGGATGGTGAAGCAATATGGCTTTGACCGTGCCGAGGTGGAGGAGTGGGTGCACCATCTGCACTTCAACTGGCCCTTGAGCGTGAAAGCTGTGGATGACCGAGGGACAGTGATAGGATTGCTGAACATGAGCGACTACCGCATCGAGGAAGAGACATCACAGATTCTCGTGGATGCACCTGAACTGCTTGCCAGCCTCAACAGCCGCCGATATACGGCCGTGTTCTCGTTTATTGTAGCAGAGCCTTATCGCGGCACTCGTCTCAACTACGACATGCTCATGGCCATCATGCCCGAATTGCAGGCCCGCTACGACTTCATTTTTATCCCAGTTTTGCACCGCCTCAAGACTCATCGCTACTGGAAGCGTTGGGGCGCAACTGAGTTCTACCGCGACACCGAGTGCGTGTATTACAAACTGGAATTATCCCATGCGGGATAATTCCAGTATCTGATTTTCCTTATTTTCCTTATTTCCCTTTCTTCTGCTCGATCCAGAGGCGGGCGTTGACAAAGGCGGTGAGCCATGGGGTTACCTCATGGGTGAGGCGTTGTGCTTCGGGGTAGTAGGCACACTGCCAGGGGAAGATGGCGCGCTCGAGATGGGGCATCATGGCCAGATGGCGTCCGTCGGCCGATGCGATACCCGCAATGCCCAGAGGCGAACCATTGGGATTGGCGGGATAGGAGTGGTAACTGTACTGTGCTACCACATTGTAGTTGTCGACACCTTCGGGCAGGTTGAACTTGCCCTCGCCATGGGCTACCCAGATGCCCAGTTTAGAACCGGCAAGCGAATGGAACATGACCGAGTTGTTCTCGGGTATGGTGAGACCCACAAAGCCCGATTCGAACTTGTGGCTGTCGTTGTGGTCCATGTGGGGCTGGCTCTTGAACTCGGGATTGATGAGGTTGAGTTCGATCATCACCTGGCAACCGTTGCAGATGCCCAGACTCAGGGTGTCGGGGCGGCTGTAGAAGTCTTGCAGTGCCCGTTTTGCCTTGTCGTTCCACACGAAGCCGCTGGCCCAGCCCTTGGCCGAACCCAGCACATCGCTGTTAGAGAAACCACCGCAGAACACAATCATCGAGACATCTTTGAGCGTCTCACGACCGCTCATGAGGTCGGTCATGTGCACATCCTTCACATCGAAGCCAGCGAGATAGAGCGAGTAGGCCATTTCGCGGTCGCCGTTCACACCCTTCTCGCGGATGATGGCGGCCTTGACACCGCTGCGCTTGTGAGTGAAGCCCTTGAGGCCCAAGTCGGCCAGACGGCCGGTAAAGCCTTGTGGCATGCGCCAGCGCAGGGGCTGTTTCTTGTAGTTCTCGTATCGGGCCTTGGCCAAACGCGGGGTGCTTTGTTTGCAGTCGAGCAGGTAGCTGGACTTGTACCACAGGTCGCGCAGGTGGTCGATGAAGAGCATGTGGTCCTTGCCGTTGTGGCTCAGGGTGAGTGTGCGGTCGTCGACAGGTTGGCCGATGCAGAGGAACTTCACGCCCTGCTGGGCGAGGAAGCGTTCCACTTTGCCGCATTGCTGATTGGCCACCTGGACGACGAGGGCAGGATTCTCGGCAAAGAGAATCTTGATGAGGTCTTTCTCGTCGAAGGCGTCGAGCAGCATATTGAGTCCGCCCTTGCGATTGGCGAATGTCATCTCGAGCAGGGTGGTGATGAGACCACCGGCACTCACATCGTGAGCGGCGAGCAGCAGCTGGTCGTCGACGAGTTGCTGTATGGCATTGAACGCAGTAGCAAAATAGGTGGGGTTAGGCACTTGCGGAGTCTTGTCGCCCACAAAGCCCAATGACTGTGCCAGTGCACTGCCGCCCAGTTGGAGCGGTGACTGGGTGAAGTCGATATAGTAAATCTGGCTCTTGCGCTGCTGGAGCACAGGCGAGACAGTTTTCTTCACATCGGCCACTTCGCCGGCGGCCGAGATGATGACGGTGCCTGGAGCGAGAATCTTTTTCTTGCCGTACTTCTGTGTCATCGACAGACTGTCTTTGCCCGTGGGGATGTTGATGCCCAGAGCGCAGGCAAAGTCGCTGCACGCTTTCACGGCGCGGTAGAGGCCGGCATCCTCGCCCTGGTTGCGGCAGGGCCACATCCAGTTGGCGCTGAGCGAGACAGTGCTGAGTCCGCCATTGAGGTTGGCACCCACGATGTTGGTGAGGGCCTCGGCAATCGAGAGTACCGAGCCGCTGGCGGGGTCGATGAGACCTGCCTGAGGTGCATGACCCAGCGAGGTGGCGATGCCAGACGTGCCAGTATAGTCGAGTGCCACCACACCGCAATCGCTCAAGGGCAGCTGAATCTCGCCCTGGCATTGCTGGCGTGCGATTTTGCCAGTTACCGAGCGGTCGACCTTGTTGGTAAGCCAGTCCTTGCAAGCCACCGCCTCGAGCTGGAGCACAGTTTCGATGTATTCGTTAAGATTAGTAGCAGCGGTTTTCACCGGTTTGAACTGGTGAGGCGTGGTGACATCGGTCATGACCGTTTTGGGCGAACTGCCGAACATGTCGCTCATGGCGAGGTCGATGGGGCGTTTGCCGTCGGTCTGCTCAAAGACGAAGCGGTGGTCGCCCGTGGTCTCGCCCACGAGATAGAAGGGGGCGCGCTCACGCTGGGCAATCTTCTCGATGAATTTCACATCTTTGTCGTTCACTACCATGCCCATGCGTTCCTGCGACTCGTTGCCAATGATTTCCTTGGCCGAGAGGGTGGGGTCGCCCACGGGCAGGGCTGCCATATTGATTTTTCCACCGGTCTCCTCGACGAGTTCGCTCAAGGCATTGAGGTGCCCGCCAGCGCCGTGGTCGTGGATGGAGACGATGGGGTTGGTCTTGTTTTCGGCAAGCGCGCGGATGACATTGGCCACACGCTTCTGCATTTCGGGGTTGGCACGCTGCACAGCGTTGAGTTCGATGGCGCCTGCATACTGGCCGGTGTTGACGCTGCTCACAGCGCCGCCGCCCATGCCGATGCGGTAGTTGTCGCCACCCATCACTACTACTTTTTCACCAGCTTGCGGAGTGCCCTTGATGGCGTCGCGCTTGTTGGCAAAGCCCACACCGCCTGCGAGCATGATGACCTTGTCGTAGGCAAACTGCTGCTTGCCCTGCTGGTGCTCGAAGGTGAGCACAGAGCCGCAGATGAGCGGTTGGCCATACTTGTTGCCGAAGTCGCTGGCACCGTTGGATGCCTTGATGAGAATCTGCTCAGGCGTCTGGTAGAGCCAGGGGCGCGGAGGCATGGTGCAGCGTTCCCAGGCGCGTTCGGCCATGGTGCGCGGGTAGCTGGTCATATAGACAGCCGTGCCTGCGAGAGGCAGACTGGCCTGACCGCCGCCCAGACGGTCGCGAATCTCGCCGCCGGTGCCTGTTGCAGCACCATTGAAGGGTTCGACCGTGGTGGGGAAGTTGTGTGTCTCGGCCTTGAGCGAGATGACCGACTGAATGTCGTTGACCTCGAAGAACGAGGGCACATCGGGGCGCTCGGGAGCAAACTGCTGAATAGTGGGTCCGTCGACAAACGCCACATTATCCTTGTAGGCCGAGATGACCTTGTTGGGGTTATCGCCGGTAGTCTTCTTGATGAGTTTGAACAGCGAAACGGGC
>JAEEVB010000178.1 GCA_016287065.1 Muribaculaceae bacterium | reverse complement strand
AGCAGGCCAGTGAACTCGGTTATATCAACAACAAGCCATTAGTTTACAACAACGAGCCTGCTCGCCACAAACTGCTCGACGTGCTGGGCGATCTGGCACTCATTGGACGTCCGTTGAAAGGCCGCATTGTGGCAACTCGTCCCGGACACACGCTTAACACGAAGCTTTCGAAGAAGATTCGTCAGGAACTAAAGTACCAGAACATTCAGGCTCCTGTTTATGACCCCAATGTGGCTCCTATTATGGACATCAACCGCATTCGCCAAATTTTGCCACATCGTTATCCCATGCAATTGGTCGACAAGATTATTGATATGGGCAACAACTACATTGTAGGCGTGAAAAATGTCACTTCTAACGAACCTTTCTTCCAGGGCCATTTCCCTCAAGAACCTGTCATGCCTGGCGTACTTCAAGTCGAGGCTATGGCTCAAGTGGGAGGCATACTGGTACTGAGCGGCGTTGAAGACCCCGAACGCTACTCTACCTACTTCATGAAGATCGACAATGTGAAATTCCGTCAAAAAGTGGTTCCAGGCGACACACTTGTCTTCCACCTGTCATTTATGACTCCCGTGCGCCGCGGTTGTGCCGTGATGAAGGGGTATGCTTTCGTGGGCGAGAAGATTGTATCGGAGGCTGAGTTTATGGCTCAAATCATTAAGAACAAATAAGACATTAAAGATATGGAGAAATACCCTTATGCCGTGATTGACCCCACCGCAAAGATTGGTGAGAATGTGAAAATTGGTCCATTTGTAACAATAGACGCTAATGTAGAGATTGGTGACGGCACCATCATTGACAGTAATGCGTCCATCCGCTCGGGTGCCCGCATTGGCAAAAACTGCCACATTCACTCAGGAGCAGTGGTGAGCGACATTCCGCAAGACCTGAAGTTCCAAGGTGAAGACAGTCTTGCAATCATTGGCGACGGCACCATCATCCGTGAGTTTGTGACCATTCACCGCGGCACTGCTTCTAAAGGCAAGACGGTGATTGGCAATAACTGCCTGATTATGGCTTATTGCCATGTAGCTCACGACTGTGTGCTTGGCAACCACGTGATTATGTCTAACACCGTTCAACTTGCAGGTGAGGTTGAAGTTGGCGATTATGCTGTGCTCGGTGGCGGTGCGCTTGTGCATCAGTTCACCCACATCGGCTGCCATGTGATGCTTCAAGGTGGTTCATTAGTAAATAAAGACATCCCACCCTATGTGATGGCTGGTCGCTACCCCATTTCCTATGAAGGAGTGAATTCAATAGGATTGCATCGTCGTGGTTTCTCTGAAGAACAAATCAACCGCATCCAGAGCGTCTATCGCATTCTTTATCTGTCACAACTGAGCCGCAAAGATGCTATTGCCAAGATTATCGAAGATGTGCCTGAGAGCCCTGAGCGCGATGAGATTGTGAACTTTGTGAATGCTTCATCTCGCGGCATCATCCGCCTAAGCATCTAAAGCACTCCCCTACTCTTTTTCTGAAGAAATCAACTGTGGCTGTTCGTCCTGAACGGCCACTTTATCTTGTTCGGCATCTGTTTGCTCGGCATTTCTTTTCTCTCTTCGATTCCAACTAATCTTACTGAATACAACACCGGCAAATATCAGGGCCAGACTTATAACAAACAGAATGATGACACCCATCAGATTGAAAAAAACATCTTCACCCTCGGCAGGTGTAAGCACATCATATAGATATATTGCCATAAAGGCAATAATCACACCACTTACCAGCACTAATAACGTGCGCCAAATTGTTCCCCACACATTATGTCCAAACAGCTGTCTGTTGGTATACATGTAGCATAATGGAATCATAACGTAAAACACATCTGAGATAATATCTGCAAGGTCATCGACCAGAAGCACCTGAACGCTCATAAACACCTGAATGAAGAACCCTTGAGGAAACGAATGCTTGGCATTTCGTGGAGAGTAGCGGAATATGGCCCAGGTGGGTATAATCATAAAGCAAGTGATGAATAGCCATCCCCATCCAGGGTGGGCCGAGAGCCAAGTTAAAAAGTTTACGATGAACTTGAATTCGTCATCATTTGAAGGGGCAAATTGAATGATACGCTTGTCTACAACAAACAACGAGTCAACGAGCACACTGATAATGCCCAAAATCACAAGCATCTTCACAGGAGGGAATGATACCTGGCGTTTGCCATTAATGTATTCACTGATCATATAACCAGGCCTAAACATCAGTTGCCACAGAGAATAAGGCATGGAACGCGAATGCATGCCCCACACCTCCATTACACCTAAACGTACGGTGTGCCACGAGATTTTCCCTACGCCAGCCTTTTGAGAGCAATGAGGACAATAGTTGCCTACAAATGTGTTTTCACAATTCTCACACGTGTGCTCTTTATTCGAGTCAAAACTATAGTCAAATGCACTTCTTTGCCAAGTCTTGAATCGAGCCCATAGGCCTTGGCACTTTGATTGCAACTTTTGTTTCATGGCAATTCATATTTATTATGTACACAGCCATCAGAAATGATTTCTCAGCGTTCCAGTTCTTGGAGTTGCTCTCCCATGCCCAGGCGGTAGTATATGTCTTTGAGTATTTTAATCACATCAGGGTCAGCGGTATTGAGTTCATAGGCATTTTCAAGGTAGAAAAGAGCCTGCTGAAAGACGGGATTTACCTTATCGTTCAGTGCACTACGGCTGAGGTTGGGATTCTTCTTGATAAGTTCCAAAGCCCTGAGATAATAGCATCGGCCCACGTCATACTGGCCCACGGGATAATACGGATCGGCCTCGATGGCCTTGAGATAGATGGGCAGAGCTGCTTCATAGTCCTTTTCCTGTTCGATGATAACGCCTTTCAAATTATAGTATTCAGCATTGTTGGGGTCTTTCTTGATAGCTTGATCAAGCAGGCTGGTCGCCTCTTTATATTGCAACTTGTTGAGGTGGTCATTGATAAGAATGCGAAGGTACTGGATGTCGGCGGCGCCATGCACCTGATAGGCCTCGCGGGCCACATTCACCACCTCGGTAGTATCTCCCATTCTCACCAGCACATTGAGGTCGTTGTCAAATACGGCCTTTTGCTTATAACCATAGATGCGGGCATCAGAGAAACACTGATGGGCATGCAGGAAATCACTCGTCTGGAACGAAGCCAAGCCTTGATAAAACCGCATCTTGCCGATAAGCGTGTCGGCAGGCACTTTCTTTTTCTCGCGTGCATAAGCCGAAAGGGCAATATCATGATAAGCTTCCCATGCGTTCCATGCTTCAGGCCAATTGCCGCTGTTATAAAGGTCACCTCCGGCCGAAGCAAAATGCTGCAGATTCTCTAGCAGTTTGGCAGCGATGTCCGATGAATACTTGGTTTTGACAACACGCCTGCCCGTTTTGCGATCAATTTTAGGAGTACCATCATGATTAAATTCAGGCACAGAGTCTAGCCGCAACGCACTCTTGCAGTAGTTATAGCCTTGTGTGAGATAGGTGGCCATCTCCTTTTCGTCAACCTTATTTCCAACAGCCTTGGTATGTTGCATCTTATCGTAGATATCAAATGCAATTTTCCCTGCCAGCCACCATGTCTCGGCCTTGTCTTTTGTGGATTCATGACTCAATGCGGGTTTCAGACGAGAGAGAGCAGCCTTATAGGTATTGGCCGAAGCCGAGAGGTCGCTGATACTGCGTTTCACACCATCAACAACTTGCTGTTGTGCTAATGAAGATAGAGCGAAAAGTGATAAAAGGATTAAGTGAAAAAGTCTGTTACGCATAAGCCATTATATAACAATTATGATATCTGATTCTAAAAAACAGCAAAACCCAAACCAGATTTATGATTGGGTTAAATTTATCAACAAAACGCTGTGCATGATTAGAAGCACAGCGCTTTGTTGAATGATAACATGAATGCAATTTCTTATTTGGCAAGTTCTTTGAACTTGTTAAGAATTTCGAGTTTCTTCTGGGCATCGTCGAGCATTTCAGGAGAAATGTTGTTGTTCAGACTCACTGCCTTAGTAAGATACTCAATAGGTTTGTCGAGCAGATGAGCCACTTCCTTAGCCAGAGCAGCGTCGGTGATAGCTTTGGAGTTCATCACTGCATTGTTGACGATGTCGGTGTAGCCCACACCCATGCAATAGTAAGCAAATGCATTGTTGGGATCACGCTGCAGAGCCGATTCATAAGAAGGAATGGCAGCCTCGAAGCCTTTCTCAAACTCCTGTACACGAGCCTTGAGTGTATAGAGGTTAGCATTGCTAGGTACCTCGGCAAGCATGTGGTCAAGTGCTTCATTGGCACCTGCATAGTCACTCTCGTTCACGTACTTTTGAATAATCTGGTTGGGAGCATCGTCAATGAACTGGTCAATACCATTAGCAGTGTAACCGAGTTCTTTTGCCTTAACCATATTGATGAAGCAGTTCTTGTAGTCTTTGTCAAAATAGTTGGCAAAGCCTTGCAGGAAGAGTGATTCAGAGAGCACAGAGTCGGGCACGTTAACGGCATACTTCGACTGGAGCAAGGCAGCGTTGCGGCCATAAGCAATAGCAGCGTTGTGATAATCTTCCTTGCTACGGAAGTACTCACCAGCAATCAAGAAGTCGTTTTGATCAATCATGGTTTTGAAGGCCTTGATCACATCTTCCGACACTTTGGTCTTGAACTTAGGCATGCCTGTCTTCTTGTCGAGTTTGGGGCTGCCATCCTTGTTGGTCTCAAAGATGGTGTCACAAGCCAAAGCCTGAGTGTAAAGGTCATAGCTGTTCTGAAGACTTGCAACGGCATCATCGTCGAGGCTGCCGCTCTGAGCTTTCAGGAAGTAACCATTATAGGCCTTTTGAGCCTCGCCATAGATTGACTTAGAGTCTTGAGCGATGGCAGTAGATGCGAGAAGCATTCCACAAACCAGGGTAAAAGCAATTTTTTTCATTTTTTTATCAGTTTAAAAAAGTTAATAATCAATTTAATATTTAGTCTTCGAAATTCAAGGTGCCTTGTGCGCCTTTTGTTTCTTCGGTATTGTTATCGTTGTTTTCTTCGTTTTCTACAGTTTCGTTGTTATTGTCAACATCTTCTTCTATAGGTTCTAACACTACTTCGGTCTGAGCTACACTTTCTTCAACTTCGGGTTCTGTGTCAACCTTGCAAACCGAT
>JAEEVB010000177.1 GCA_016287065.1 Muribaculaceae bacterium | reverse complement strand
TGATTTGCTGTAAGGTGGAACTCATGTCGATATCGATATCAACAGACAGCACCTGATTGTTGAACTTAGCCACAAGTTTCAAGGGAATAGGACTGATGAGCGGTCCAATCCACTGGTCGATGCTGGGGTCATCACCATCTACAATGGTGATATTCTGATCGACCGTAATAGTCTTGATACCATAAGTTTCAACAGCCTCAAGGTCATTGAGTTCAATATTGCCAACACCAATCACCTGTTCGCCATTGATGAGTTTGAAGTTTTTGAGACTAAAGTTGTATTTATCACCGGCTTTATCCAAGGTGATGGCGGTTTTCATCTGAGTGAGATTGCCGTTAACGGTCACGTTCAGTTGACCAGTGTATTCGGTGGCCCATGCAGAGATAGCGCACACGAAACCTGCTAAAAGAAGTATAGCTTTTTTCATAGTTTTAATATAATACTTTTTTAAAGAGGGTGCCTCACCTTTGGGCAAGACACCCGCAGTTAATAATGATTGATTTACAATTAATGAATACCGAGAATCAAATTGATGATGAGGGTGACATCCATCACATTCACAGTATTGTCGCCATTGACATTGGCATTGTCGTAGTTGAATGGGCTGGGATTCTTACTGAGGATGTAGTTGATGGTAGTAGTGACATCGTTCACATCTACCTTGTCATCTTCGTTAGCATCGCCAGGCATACCCACGGCAGGAACCTCATAGTTGATGACGTAGGCATTGGCTGTCATGAGGTCGCCCGAAGTGGCGATTGCCACCACGCGGTAGCCGTTCTCAACAGTTTCGACGTTGACGGCGGTCACAGCACTCTTACCTTCAACAGTAAGTGCATAGCCACTGGCTTCAGGATTGCCATCGCCTTCCCAAGTGAAGGTGTATTCGTGAACATCGGGATTGAAACCGCTAATGGTATTACCCAGGTGGGTGAAGTTTGTCACATTGGCATTATAGACCAGCTCCATATCATCGACCCACACCTTGTCGCCACTATAACCCTGACCGGGCTTTGCATTAGTCGAGATGGTTACGAGGACAGCCTCGACAGACGCATTATTGCTGGCATAAGTGTTATAGTCGAAGGGGATGGACAGTTGACGCCAGTCACCATTCACAATGAGTGTGTCGACCGCTTTAGCAGCCACATTGGTGTATATTTTGTTCTCAGGATCCTGATAGTAAGAGCCATCAAAGGCAATAGCGCTCAAATTAGCATGATGGTTGCTGTTATTATTATTGCCTCCTTGTGTGTATTTAATCCAAGTTTTGATGGCATCGGGAGCTGCATAAAGAGCCGTATAGAAAGGGGCGCCATTATTATCGGTCGCTGTTGAGTTCACGTCCATGTGGCTATGATTGTCAGTACTGGTAGCACTCATGTTGCCAGCGTTGAGCTGTCCATTGGTCATAGTGCCGTTATTAATAATTCCGAATGTTGATGCCGATGTAACCACAGCACTGTAGGTGCCAGTGGTTCCAGGCCTAACATCAGTGTCCTTTCCGAGCTTACCCTTTGCCGAGCTAGCAAGCCAGCCAGAAGCCGATTTGAATCCGTGCCAGTGGTCGGGTTCGCCAGACGAAGCTGCCCAATCCTCGAAGTCGCTGTTGGGAATCTGGAAGTGGTCGCCCACATTATTGAACTGAGCAGCCACCACGTCTTGCAATTGCATCTGGAAATCGACAACGGCATAGTCGTCCATTATGCGTGCAAGCACCTTTACAGGTACTTCGCCCAACGAGGGGCCAATCCATGTAGCCGAAGCATCATCGCCGTTAGCGATAGCAACTTTCTGGTCGGCATAGAGCATAGTCTTGCCGCCGGCGTTAAGTGCAGGAATGCCAGTAAGCGCAATGTTGCCCACGTTTTTCGTAACGCCATCTACCTCATACGTGAAATTCTTGAGCAGCAGGTTGTAGTTGCCACCATTCTGGTCGATTGAGATTGTGGCGTTGTGCTGCGCAGTAGTACCATTTACTGTAACGTTGAGAGAGCCTGTGAAATCGGTTGCCATCGAGGCAAGCGAGCACAGTGTTACAGCAGTCATTAAGAATAAATGTTTCATTTCTGAATGTTTTTGAATAATTAATATAGCTTTTAAATTTATTATCGAATTCGGTAAGAGACGCCGACAGTCCCGTAGATGGGGAAGAGCGTCTGCTCAATTGTGTGGAAGTCGCTCTGGTGAATGCCGCTCAAACCCCAGCTCAAGTCGGCAAAGGCACCGAATCGCTTGGTGATGTGCCAGTCGACACCTAAGTCGACGCCCCACTGGAAGCGGCGCATGTGCTCGGAGAAATCGTAGTCGCCGCGCTCACCTTCTTTCGTTCCCAGCTCCACCTTCTCTCCCGTGGGATTACCGACGCGGAGGTAGCCGTCGTAGGCATAGCCGTCGAAAGTGCGATTGGTGAGATAAGAAAAATAGGGTCCTAACTTGAACTGTACCTTATTGGAAACGTTGAATGTGGCTTGCAGCGGCAAGGTGAACATCCACGCAGTGACATCGGTTGTGACACGACCGGTGAACTGTCCGTTGAGGGTCTGTCCGCCACGCGTAATCTCCATGTGGTAGTTCTTTACTGTTGCATCGATGCTCATGCCCTTATTCTCGAAGTGGATGCCTGTCGTGAATCCCCAGCGGTCGTTGATCTGGCGATGTGCGTCAAGACCGAGCATGAGGTTGGGTGTGAGGGAAAACTTATTGAGTTTGCGAATGCTCTCGGGCACGCCGATGGGAGCCGAGCCGCCGATGGCATAACCCAAATGCACATCGACACGCCAGGGCTTGATAAACGCCTTCACATTGCTCAGGAAGGACTCGGCCTGGATTGCAGTTACCGAGACAACCAACGAAAGTAGGAACACATATAACTTTTTCATGCTTGCTTACTCCTCTCTTGTACAAACGAGTCTAACTTTATCGACACACAGTTCGCTGCCCACAGCACCCTGGAAGATGGCGCCATCGATGCTCGACGAGAAGACGATGGTGAGGCTGTAGCCGCGATTCTCAAGCACAGTCTTGTCGATGTCCTTGATGTAGTTGAATTCTATCTCGAAGGGAGTCCACTCGCCCACAGGCTGAACAGGATTCACCTTGGTTATGGCCACGATGGCAGGACTGGTCTTGACATCGTCGCCATAAAGGGTGACGGGGTTGCCTGCATCGTCGTGGTTGCGGTAGAATACGGCGTAAATGTCGCCAATGTCGGTCTTTCCAGGCACGGGTTTACCCTGCTGGTCGATGTAGGTAGCGCCAACCTTGTATTTATAGTAGCCTGTGAGTTTCACCGGCTTGCTGTCGAAGGTGATGCCGAAGCGGGTTGCCTTCATCGCATCGAGAAGAGCGCTCTTGACGTCGAAGGAGCCGAGGAAGAAGTTGCCGGCAGCAATGCGCTTGTTGACCATAACGCCGAATGGGCCGGTGTCGCGAGTAGTGAGTTTCACAGCCGCACCGTCGTAACCGTCGAAGATGGGCACAGAGGGATACTCCTCGGGTTTAGCGTTGCCCATGCTGATCTTGAAGCCAGCATTGCCGTTGGCCCAATCGTTGCCGAGCGAGCCGTCGGGGAGCACATTGTGCCAGATATAGAACTTTTGACTGGTGGGGTCGAGTTCGAAGTGCTCGAAGTCGAACTTGAGGGTGTCGCTCACCGTGACCATGGTAGGGACAAGTGAGAGCACATAGCGGCGATGCCAGTTGCCGTCTTCAGATGTTACCATATAGACGGCTTTGCCCTGCTTCACATCGCCCTCGATGCACTGGATGGTGGCACCGGGAGTTGTCTTGAACTCGGGCGTGACAGTTTCGAGTGGAGCCGTAGAACGCACATTCACCTTGATAACGCTGTCGGCAAACAGCACATTCTGAATGGTGTCGGACAAATTGAAGAAAACCGCCTGGGCATCGGTGCTGTGAAGAATCACCTGCTCAATGTCGCACTCGGCGTTGTAGGGTTCGTCTTTGAAGCATGATGAGAACATCATGATCATGCCCAAACCGACAGCCCCTAATTGGAATATTTTCATTATAAAAAAATATCAATAAACAAGAGAATGCACAAACTGAACACTCTTGATGAATTACAATAGTTTAAATCTTGAATCGCAAATCAAAGTGCAAAGTTACAAATTATTTTCGTTTTTTCTTTAGTTTTATGGATAAAACCTCTATCTTTGCAGTCAAATTTCACTGCTATTGTGCTTAAAAAGCACATTGAAGTATAAGAAAACCAAAATTAGAAGTCTGTGAACGAAATACTTGATAGAATATTTGAAAGCAAGTGGCTCAAGTCGTTTAAAATCAAGACAGCGCCCCGATGGCTCGTGCTGGTGTGCGACCTGATTATCGTAGCCTTTGCTTTTGCCCTGCTCGCTCTGTCGGACTCGAGCGACGTGGATGTGGCCCAATCGCCTGTGACGCTCATCAGGAATCTTGCCATCTTCATTGGTTTCTATCTTGGAGCCTCATACCTGATGAAGAGCTACACAAGCATCATCAGGCTCTCGGTGATTGAAGACCTCTACAGGGTGTTTCTTGTAGTGGTAATTTCCACACTGGGGCTCATACTGGTGAACGTGCTGTGCCTGTCCTTCGCCGGTCAGGAACTCTACAGGTTCTGGAGCATCTTGATTGTGGGTGCCATCTCGTTTGCGTTCCTGGTGATGGAACGCCTGCTCATCAAGCACATGTATGCCCGCATGAACCACGCCGAGAGTGGCAGGAAACGGGTACTGGTGCTGGGCACATCGCTCAACTCGCTCATCCTGGCCAACGCTCTCAAGAGCGAGGTGAACGGCTCGTATGAACCCGTTGGTCTGCTCAGTCTCAAGAAAGACAAGGAGAATAGCACGCTGAATGGCTTTAACGTGTATAAGTTCGATTCCGATACTATCGCCAACCTGTTTGTAGAGAACAGCATACATGCGCTTATCTTTGATGCCTCGAACATCAAGCAGGTGCGCAACAGCGGTATTGCCGACTACTTCTTGAGAAACAACCTGGCCTTGCTCTCGATTAACAAGGTGGAAGAGTATGAAGGCGACGATAACAAAGATAGCGAAAGCATCTCGACCCACGTGAAGGAGGTGCAGATCGAGGACTTGCTGGGACGTGAACAGATCGTGCTCAACAACACGCTGGTGCGCAGCAACATCA
>JAEEVB010000176.1 GCA_016287065.1 Muribaculaceae bacterium | reverse complement strand
TACAATCCACAGACTTATGGCAAGAAGAAAAATTATCGGTATCATTTTCATCTCTGTTGCACTCATCAAGTTTGCAAGCATCTGGAACATATTTCACCTCGACTGGTTCGACTGGCTCTGGCAACACCCTTGGAGTGCCTACATCGCCCCTGCACTGCTGCTCTTTATCGGCGTCAGGCTCATCGTCAGCAGTTACCAGCGCAATCCCGACCAGTGGCTCAAGCGTCCCATACCGCAGGGTGAAGACGGCAAGCGAATAGCCTGCGCCGTGCGGTTTGGCGGCGACGAGTATATTTATAAAGGTGAAGCATTCCATGGTGCACGACTCGATGCCTTTTTCGGAGGAATTCGACTCGACCTGCGCCAGGCCGTAATCACCGAAGATGAAGAAATCGACATCCACACCTTTGCCGGTGGAGTGGAACTGCTGGTTCCTGCAAACGTGAACATCGAGGTGAAAAGCCGCAGCTTCATTGGCGGTGTGGGTAACGAGACCTGTGGTCGCAACGTTGATGGTGCCCATTGCCTACACATTGTGGCAAGCAACTTTCTAGGTGGCGTGAGCATCAAGAACTGACCAATTTCGGTCATTAAAATTCATTTTTTTCAAAAAAAAATCGATATCTTTGTGACAAAATAAGCCATTCCATCGTCTAAAGGTAAAAACAACTATTTTAATCATTCAATAAAAACAGCAAACACAATGAAAAAAATGATTCTCGCCATTGCCCTTGCATTCGCTTGCATAGCTGGCACGGCACAAATCAACAAGGCCAATCTGGACCTTAGTGTGAAACCTGGCGACAACTTCTGGCAGTATGCAGTGGGCGGATGGCTCAAAGCCAACCCGCTCGACAAACAGCACGTCCAGAACGGCGCGTTCATGGATCTCTATGAACAGAACAACGACCGCATCAACGACCTCATCATGGAGTATGCAGGCAAGCATCTGCCTCAAGGCACCGATGGCCAGAAGATTGGTAGCCTCTACCGCCTGTACATGGACACCGTGAGCCGCAACGAGATGGGATACAAACCCATTCTGCCCTACCTCAAGCAAGTGCGCGCCATTACGACCCGCGACGAGATGCTTAAAGTCATGTACGACCTCGACGCCAAGGGATTCGGCACAGCCCCATTTGGCATCTATCTGTCGATGAACCCCTTTAACTCCAACGAGTATATGATGGGCGCCGGACATGGTGGAGCCTCTCTTTCTAAAGAGTACTACGATAACCCAAGCGAACAACAAAAGGTGGTGGTTAGCACCATCAAGGAGCTCAATAAGGACCTCTTGAAGATGGTGGGCCACAGCGATGAGGAAGCCCAGCGCATGATGGAGGCCGAGTGGGCTATCGAAACAAAGATTGGTCTCACCCAACTCGATCAGGTAGAATCCCGCGACCCGTACAAACGCATTCACATCATGACCTGGGACCAGCTGCTCAACGATTTCAAGGGCATCGATTGGGTGACCTATCGCGATGTCATCAACTATCCCAAGGACATCGACACTGTGAATGTGGGTCAGCTTGAACCCCTGCATGTGGTGGAAGACCTGCTTGCCAACACCAGCATCGACGACTGGAAGGCATTCATGGAACTCAGCATTGTCAAGAGTTTCTCGGGATTCCTGTCCGATGAATTCAGCGACCGTTCCTTCGAGGCCAGCAAGAAAATCTCGGGTGTCCAGGAACAGCAACCTCGCTGGAAGCGTGCCGTGGGCCTCATCAGCGGCAGCCTGGGCGAAACCATTGGCAAACTCTATGTTCAGAAATACTTCCCCGAGAGCAGCAAACAGCGCGTGGTGAAACTTGTGAAAGACTTGCAACAGGCATTCGAAGACCGACTCAAGGACAATACCTGGATGAGCGAGGAAACCAAGGCCAAAGCAATCGAGAAACTGCACGCCATGTATATCAATGTGGGTTACCCCGACAAGTGGCAGGATATGGAGAAATTCATCGACATCCGCGAGAATGAGAACCTGGTAGAGAACTACATACGCATCTCACAGGAAGCCACACAGGCAAATCTGCGCAAGCACTGGCACCAGCCTGTCGACAAGACGGTGATGGCATGCACTCCACAGACGGTTAACGCATTCTACAACTCTCGTTTCAACAGCATCAACTTCCCTGCTGCCATCCTGCAACCTCCCTTCTTCGATCCCGAAGCCGACTATGCCAGCAACTACGGTGCCATTGGTGTTGTCATCGGTCACGAAATGACCCATGGATTCGACGACAAGGGCTGCCTCTTCGACAAGGACGGTAACCTCGCCAACTGGTGGACTCCCGAAGACAAGGCCAACTATGACCAGCGCACCAAGGTGATTGCCGACTGGTTCAGCAAGCAGGAGATTCTTCCCGGCGTGTTTGTGAACGGTGAGAAGACCCTGGGCGAGAATGTGAGCGACAACGGTGGTCTGAACATTGCCTTCCGCGCCTACGAAAACCGCATGAAACAGGAACCCCTCAAGAAAATCGACGGTTACACACCTGCACAGCGCTTCTTCCTGGCTTATGCCCGTGTCTGGGCCAGCAACAGCACCCCCGAGTCGATTGCCAACCTCGTTGACAGTGACACACACTCGCCCAACGAGCTCCGCGTCAATGCTGCTCTGCCTATGATTGATCCCTGGTACAAAGCCTTCAACATCAAGAAGTCTGACAAGATGTACCTCCCCGAGTCGCAACGCGCCCTCGTCTGGTAAAACTCAATGAATCATCAATAATCCCAAATCGGTCATAAGGCCGGTTTGGGATAAACAAACAATAACACAATGGAAATGAAATTCTGTCAGAGCTGCGGAATGCCGCTTACCGAAGAACTGCTCGGCACCAATGCCGACGGCAGCAAGAACGAAGAGTATTGCATGTACTGCTACAAGGACGGCGCATTCACGGGCGACTTCACCATGGAGGAAATGGTGGACTTCTGCTCACAATATGTCGACGAGTTCAATAAACACACAGGTAAGGCACTTAATCGAGAGGAATATAAGGAAGTGCTCAGGCAATTCTACCCCACCCTCAAGCGTTGGAATTTGCCCGCCGACCAGTTGCCTCATGCCACTTCGCCCATCAAGAAGGAACTCATAAAGGAGGTCAACGCCCTTGGCATCGACGGTTTGCCCGCCATCAGCAACCTCTTTGTGCTGCAAGGCTCCTACATCAACATGGAGTACGAAGTCAATGGCAACAAGGTGAAGCTGCTCGACGACAACGCCACCTACTGGTGCACCCAGGTGGAACGCTCCGACCGGCCCGGACGCTGCTTCGGCATTGCTTGCGATGAGCGCCACATCTTTGTGAGTGAATATGGCAAAGACGGCGTTAATGCCGAAATTGTGATTTTCAAGAAAAGATAATGATTAAACATCTAGCGATAGCATTGCTGGTCACAACCTGCGGCCTCACTGCGATGGCACAGGAGCAAGACTCCACGCTATGTGGCGACAAAATGATAGAGTTGATGGAAGTAGTCGTTAAAGGCCACCTCCCCAACACCCGTCTCAAGGGCAACGCCATCGTCACACGCATTGAGGGTACAACTCTCGCTGAATCGGGGACGATGGGCGAAATGCTCATCAAGGTGCCGGGAATGACTGGCACCGAGGACAATCCGCAAGTGCTCGGAAAAGGCAGCCCGCTCATCTACATCAACGGACAAATCATGCGTGACGATAGCGAGTTGAAGCGGTTGCGCAGCGAGGACATCCGAGATGTGGAGGTCATCAACAATCCTGGAGCACAATATGATGCCACTGTGAGGGCGGTGGTGCGCATCCGTACCCGACGCCAGCAGGGCGACGGTGTGGGCATAAACCTCGCGCTCACCGATGAGCAGGACTTGCGCTATGGATTCAACACCCCCAACGGCAAACTCAGCATCAACTATCGCAAGAATGATGTCGACGTGTTCGGCAGCATCTTTTATCGCCGACAGAATTACCACCAATACAGCTGGCTCGAAGAGACCACAAGCACCAGCAAGGTATTCCATCAAGAGGGTCCCTACACCATGACATGGAAGAACAACCAACTGGTGTATACGGCAGGAGCCAACTGGCAGATCAATGACAACCACTCGGTGGGTGTACGTGCCGACATGACACACTTTCTGGGTGGCACCAACATGGTGATATATGACGAGGACATCTTTGAAAATGACGCGTTCATCGACCACCTGTACTCCGAGCAGACCAGCAAGGAGACAAAGCCACTGAGTTTCCTCACCAACGCCTATTACAACGGCAAAGCCGGCAAGCTGGGCATAGATTTCAACTTCGATTTCATGTCGTCGGGGACCGATACCGACCGCGAGAATGTGGAAAACAGCCCCTTGAGCAGCGAGCTGGTGAAAAGCGCGTCGGGCACCCGGAGCGACCTCTATGCCACCAAGTTGGTGCTATCATATCCTATTTGGAAAGGCTCTTTTGAAGTGGGCACAGAGATGACATTTGTCAAGCGTCACAGCACCTACTGGATTGACAAACCGACGATTCCCAACACCGATGCCGACATCAAAGAGAACAACCTCGCTGCCTTTACTCAATACAGCGTTGACTTTGAGCGATGGGGCCAGGCAAGCGTGGGACTACGCTATGAGCACACCCTTTTTGACTACAAAGACGTGATGAACAGTGATTTTCTGCACAGGATTCAGGATGAGTTCTTCCCCACAGCGTCTTATTCTGTCAGTGTGGGGCTAGTGAATCTGTCGCTTGCCTACAGCTTCAAGACCAACCGCCCCATCTTCTTTGCGATGAACGATGCCGTGACATACATCAGCCGCTACTCGATGCAGGCTGGCAACTCACAACTGCTCAACGAGCGCATTCAGGACCTCACCTTTAACGCCAGGTGGCGATGGTTCACCATCACGACATCTTACAGCCGTTGCAAGAACGCCATCACGCAATGGTCATTTGTCAGCGACGACGATGCCGTGCTCATCAAGCACATCAACCTCGACAAGCCTGTCAACACCTACAGTATGTATATTTCGGCTACTCCACAAGTGGGACTTTGGTCGCTAAACGCTTCGGCTGGATTTGACAAACAAGACTTTTTCCTTGACCTTGAAGACCCCAACGCTCTTGGTGGTGTGAGGCGAGAGACATTCAACAAGCCCATCTTCAACGTCAACGTCTTCAACACTTTCAGCTTCAAGCACGACTGGCGC
>JAEEVB010000004.1 GCA_016287065.1 Muribaculaceae bacterium | reverse complement strand
CTCATAAATAAAAATCAAAAACATTGGCTTTTGATTTTGTATTTCATTCGCCTTACACTAATTTTGCACTGTTTTTCCATCTGACAAGTTTTTATGACTATTCATAAATACATATATCTACTGTTCGTTTGCCTGCTGCTCGCTGCCTGCGCCAACATCGGCGCACCCGAGGGCGGACCGCGTGACTACACACCCCCACGCATCCTCAAGACTTCGCCCGAAATCAATGCGGTGAATTTCAAGGGCAACAAGGTAGAAATCAATTTCGACGAAATCGTCCAGATTCGCGACCAGCAAAAGAATGTCGTCATATCGCCCGCACAAAAAGAGCAACCCGCCATCAAGAACCTGGGCAAGAAGATTGTGGTGGAGTTTCGCGATGAACTACTGCCCAACACCACCTACACCATCGACTTCAGCGATGCCATCGAAGACAACAACGAGGGGAACCGTCTCGACAACTTTGCCTTCTCGTTCTCTACCGGCGATGTCATCGACACCCTGCAGATTTCAGGCATTGCACTGCAAGCCAAAGACCTCGAGCCCATGCAGCACATACTCGTGGGCATACACAGCAACCTCAACGACTCGGCATTCACCACCCTGCCCTTCGAGCGCATCAGCCGCACCAACGACAAGGGCGAGTTCACCCTCAGGGGCGTGAAACCGGGCAGCTACCACATCTTCGCCCTCAACGACATGGACGGCGACTACAAGATGGCGCGCACCGAGGATTATGCCTTTATCGACCAGGTCATTGTGCCCTCGGTGCAGGAGTTCTCTTCGCAGGACACCACCTTCACCTTCGACCACCGCGTCGACACCATCGTCACGGGCACCCACTGGGAGTATCTGCCCAATGCAGTCTATCTGCCCGTCTTCAACGAGCAGTACAAGACCCTCTATCTCAAGAAGGTCGAGCGGCAAGCTCGCAACAAGATTTTCGTGCAGTTCTCGGCTCCTAACGAGTTGCCTCAACTCAACATCATCAAGCCGGCTACCCACGAGCAGGAATGGTACACCCTGGAGCGAAACGAGACCAACGACTCCATCTTCTACTGGATTACCGACTCCACCCTCATCAAGTCCGACTCCATCACGGCCCAGTTCCAGTACCTCAAGCCCGACAGCCTGGGCAATCTGGTGACGACAACCGACACCATCAAGCTCAACGCCCGAACCACCAACTCTGAACTCAAACAGGCCGCCCAGGAAAAGAAGGACCGGGAAAACTGGAAAAAAGACCTGGAAAAACTCATTGAGCGTCGCGACAAGTTGCTCGCCGAAGGCAAGGACGTGACCGACGTGAACTACGACATCGAAGCCATCAGCGAAAAGCTCGCCCCCAAGCACACGCCTCTCAAGTTCGACGTCTTCAAGAACGGCACGCTCGACGTCACCGACTCCATAGGTTTCAAGTTCGATACCCCCATCAGGTCAATCAACATGAACCAGATCAGGCTCGAAATCATGGAACCCGACAGTTCGTGGACGCGCATCACCAGCGTACCCATCGTCAAGGTGAGCGAGACCGACATCAAACGCTACTACTTCAAGATGCCGGTACAGCCCGAACGCAATTATCGGCTCACTACCGACTCGGCCGCTTTCACCTCCATTTATGGTCTCGTCAACGATTCCACAGGCTTCACATTCAAGGTGAAGTCGCTCGAAGAATACGGACAGATTCAGCTCCACGTGAACTCGGGCGACAGTGCATTTGTCGAACTTCTCGACAGCCGCGACAATCCTGTACGGCACCTCAAGGTGAAGAACGGCAGCGTCGAGTTTACCAATCTGCTGCCCGGCGACTACTATGCGCGACTCGTCAAGGACGCCAACCTCAACGACATTTGGGATCCAGGCAACTACGAGCAGCATCTGCAACCCGAAGAGGTATATTACTACCCCTTTGCACGCAAACTGCGCGTCAGGAGAAACTGGACCAACGAGGAGACATGGAACATCTATGAGGCACCGCTCAACCTCCAGAAACCCGAACCCATCCTGAAGAACAAGCCCGAGCGCAAGAAAGACCTGCTCGAGAAGAAGACCAAAACCAACGGTGAGGAAGACGAGGAAGACGACGAGTTCAACTCCGCCGGCTTTGGTTCGGGAGCCTACAGTGGCAACAAGTATCGCGACTATCAAGACTCCAAGTCTGGCCGAAATACGCCACGCGGAGGCAGGTCAATCTCAAGATAACGTAACATCAACCCCAATTCGGGTAAAAAACTATAATTATATTATGGAGAACTTTTTCGACACCATCTCTAACGCCATCATTGCAGTTGCCGACTTCATCTGCGGCTATCCTGAATTTTTACTGCTCATAGGTGGCGGACTCTTCCTTTTCACCTACTCTGGTGCTGTTTCCATCAGGCGTCTGCCCTGGGCCATGCGAGCCTTGCGCAACAAGCAGGCGGGCGACCAGGGAAAGCAGTCGGGCCAGATAAGCTCGGTACAGGCCTTGCTCAGCGCCATTGCTGCCACTGTGGGCATGGGCAACATTGCCGGTGTGGCGGTGGCCCTCACGGTGGGTAACGGCAATCCCGGCGTGGTGTTCTGGATGTGGGTGAGTGCCCTGGTGGGCATGAGCACCAAGTTCTTCGAGGGTTCTCTGTCTATTATGTACAAGGGCCGCGACACTGCCGGCGAAGTGCAGGGCGGACCCATGTATACCATCACCCAAGGTCTCGGCGAGAAATGGAAACCGCTGGCCAAGGCTTTTGCCATCTTTGGTCTGGTGGGCACCCTGTGCGTGTGGCAGGCCAACCAGCTGGTAGAGTCGGTCACCACCGTCATCACCACCCCCATGGGCATCGACAACACCGTAACCCTGAGGTTCATCATGGGCCTCATCATGGTAGCCATCGTTGCTGCCGTGATTCTCAAGGGCATCAAGCGCATTGCATCCATAGCCTCTAAAATTGTGCCCCTCATGGTGGCGCTCTACCTCATCATGGTACTGGTTATCATGGCCCTGAACTACAAGGCTGTTCCCGGAGTGTTCGCTTCGATTTTCGAAGGGGCGTTCTCGCTCGATGCAGGATTGGGAGGACTGGCCTACGTCGCACTCATTGGTGCACGACGCGCTGCCTACGTCAACGAGGCTGGTGTCGGTACCGCCTCCATGATGCACGGAGCCAGCAAGAACACCGACCCCATTCGCGAGGGACTCATCGCCATGCTCGGCCCTGCCATCGACTCGGGCCTGGTATGCACCCTCACCGCCATTCCCATCATCATTGCCGGCAACTACATTGGCGTGGGCAACGACCCCAAGGGCCTGTCAATAGCCCTCGGAGCATGGCAGCAGCTCATACCCAACATCGGTCACCTGCTGCTCATGACCATCGTCTTCTTCTTCGCTTTTTCCACCATGTTCACCTATAGCTACTACGGCTTGAAGTGCACCAACTTCCTTTTTGGCGCCCAGAATGCTAAGTACTATAACTACTATTACTTGATTATGATTTTGGTGGCAGCCGTCGTACCGCTCAAGGTCGTTGTAGGCTTTATGGACATCGCTTTCTTCCTCATGGCTTGCTGTACCATGACCGCGCTCATCTTGCTCGCGCCCCGTGTCAAGCGCCTCATGAAATCCTACTTCAACAACCCATCAACCCCAAACCCAAAACCCTAACCGCCAGCTCGACGGAGTGAGCAGCATGAGTCAGCCAAAGGCTGGTGTGCGATCAGCGAACCACGAAGTGCTCGGGGAGATGGTGCAGCACATGTCAGCCGTAAGGCTGGTGTGCGGTGCCGTCAGGCAGCACCACTCGACCCAACCTCCGTCAAACCCTAACCCTCAACCCTAAACCCTCAACCCTAAACTCTAAACTCTAACCCTCAACTCTAAACCTCCTGCAAAGCAGCACACATAACAAAAGGGAGCCAACCACTTGGGCTGGCTCCCTTTGTTATTGTTTCATCGTGTTGCAGCAACCTGAATTAAGAATGTAACAAAGAAATGGTTGGCTGCCGCAACGAGATGCAGTATCAATAGTTATTGGGATGCAGAATTATGTCGATGATGAGCGTCACATCCATTACATCGACTTTATCGTCATTGTTCACGTTAGCATTGTCGAAGCTGAACGGATCGGGGTTCTTCTTCAAGATGTAGTTGATAGTGGTAGTCACGTCGTTCACGTCGACCTTTTCATCGCAGTTGGCGTCACCCAGTTTGACTGCAGGAGCAGCCACCTTCACATAGAGCTTAGCGTTCTTCTGAGTATTCTTATAGAATGCGAAACGAGGTGCGTTTGCATTGTACTGCAGATAGCGATCTTCTGTCTTAACATTGTACTTAATCACTGCATCGCCCTTATCAAGAGTGATTGACACTTCGCCCTTGATTGTGTCAGTGTAAACATAATTGCCACCACCCCAATACAGATACTTGTCTCCATCAATCTTGATATTGAAGAAGCCTTCGGTATCGGCTGTCTCAAGGACGAACGGAGTCACAGTGGTGGTGCTCATCAGTGTGATTACATCTTTGTCAACTGTGAACTCAGTAGGACCATTAGTAGCACTCATGCGGTAGTTGTGGTTTGGTTCATCGCCAGCCATAGCAGCTGTTACATCCCCATTTGTGTTAGCCAGCACATACTCGCCGCCGGCAACAATCTGAGATTCGTCAGTCACAAGCTCATAGCTGTCACCGGCTGTAGGTGCAGCAACGAAGACGATTTCCTTAGTCACAACTTCGCTGTTGCCCAGCACATCGCCCTCTTCGTAGCCATATGCAAATGCACGCACAGTCACAGTCTTGGGCTCATCAGCGGTTACAGTAATGCTGTCGCCATTAGTGATAGGATGATAGCTCGTGGGGAAGGTCTCAGAATTCTCAATGTCATAGCCAATGTTCACGCCAGTCTCTTCGCTGGAGAAGATTACAGTAACCTCTTCACCTACAAAGTATGTATCCTTCTCGGGATGAACTGTGATCACAGGTTCAGCATGATTGGTAACGGGCTCAATCTTCACATAGAGTTGAGGATACTGTTGAGTGCCCTTGTAGAAGCAGAAGCGTTCTTGGCCAGCGGTAGCGTTGAACTGCAGATAGCGTTCTTCGGTAACATTATACTTGATCACAGCATTGCCATCGTCATTAAGTGCTACTGTCACATCGCCCTTGGTATCGCCTGTTACAACACTATTGCCACTTGACCAACTCAGATACTTGTCTCCATCAATCTTGATGTTGAAGAATGTACCTTCTGTCTCTGAAGCCTCAAGCGTAAATGGAGTTACCGAAGTAGTAGACATGAGTGTCACCACGCCGTCAGCAAGAGTGAATTCTCTTTCACCCATAAAGGCAGCTGTGCGGATGGTTCCACTGGCGTTAGCCATAGCAGCCGTCTTGGCATCACTACTATAAACAAGCACATACTCTTTGCCGGCAGCAATCTGGCTGGCACTCGTCACCAGTTCGTATTGGTCGCCGGGAACAGGAGTTTCAGGGTTAAGTTCAACGTACTCTGTGGGCAGGAACTGCACACTATCGCGCCAGCTCATAATGCCATACACATCATAGGTCTTGCCACTTGTGTTACCAGGAACAGTAGCAAAAGTAGTGTAAGTGGCATAGTTCTTGTCACCGAAAGTAATCTGGTTACCATTCACGGTTGCACCACGCACCACGCCATAAATACCGAAGTTATCAAGTGTGAAGTCGGCCGCAGCAAATTCCTTAACAGGAACTTCCACGCTATCGGTTGCTGCCTGGAAACCACTGAGTTCAATAATTTGAGGTGCTCCGTGGAACATAACTTTTTTACCAGTGAAGCCTGCAGGAATAATCTGACCCTTCTTGTAAGTCTGACCCACACTGCCATAGATGAGAACACCACCTGTAGCGTCGTATGCATACAGGTTGCTACCCTTCTGTGCAGTTACCACCAGATTGGTGCCAGTGAAGTCGAAGGTGGTTGAATCTTCGAGAGCCTTGATTGCAGCTACAGTAGCTGCAGTGGGATTCACAACTGCGGCAGCGGTCACGTTCAGGTTCTTGAGCTCCCAACGTCCTGGGCTAATGGTGTCGGCCATATACTTGAAGCCAAGCTGGAACACCTTGCCTGCGTATGCACTCATGTCAATGTCACCCGCATTGTGGAAATCATTGCTATTAACAAGGGTGTGAGTAGGAATAGTAACCTGCGTCCAAGTGCCATTAGCACCTTCACGCACCCAAAGAGTAGCCTCGGCGTCAGCATCATCTTGGTCGGCAAAGTATCTCAACTGCTCATCGAAGGTGAGGTTTACACCAGTTACCTCGCTGGCATCGATAAGTGGGCTCACAAACCAGCTCTCAACATCGCTTGTACAGTTGTTGCCATTGGCTGTCATACCATAGCTACTTGTTTTCCACACAGCAGTAAGGCCACCCAAAGAAACGTTCTCAATCTTGAACTTACCTTGGCTGCTGACGAGCGTTTCCTCATAAGGAATGGTCACCGTCTCGTAAGTGCCTGGCCAATCACCAGTGATTATCACCTCTTCATTTTCAAGGTCAACGCTAAAGGTCCATTCTCCAGCCACCGGGAAGTAGATGTCTTCATAACCACTGCCTGTTCCTATGGTGATGGTCTCGCCCACCTGGTTCTGAGTCAGCCAGTAGTAAGTGCCAGCTGCAGCGGGAGCACCATACCAGTGTTCGTTGTCATCAACAAACTTCACGCGACCTTCAGCTGGAAGCGCCATTGTGATGGTGTACTTGCCATCAGCGCCCAGCGTCATCTCATCGGCTGTTGTGTCCCAGTTGTTGAACGTACCTGCCAAATAGAGCTTCGGGATGGGAGTATAGGAAGTCTCATAAGTGACAACTATAGCATCAGCTTCGGCTAAATAATTGGTTCCAGATGCGGCTTTCCCATTCTGATAGAATGCAAAGTAAGTAAAATCTGTATTAGCGGCAGGTATCCATGTTAATGTCAAGTTATTGGCATCCCATGTTCCTGCAGTACCGCCAGTGATTGCTGTAACTTCAGATGTTCCTCCTAAAAACATTAATTTAGAAGCATCACTTACAGTTAAAGCCTTGAAAGTAATGACAACTTTTGTGATTTTGCCAGGAAATGCACTGGTATTGTAGAATCTGAATTCACTTGCAGCACTAGACTGATTTGTCCTTACTTGAAGAGTAGTGGGATTCCATTGGTTCATCTTCCAACTCACCCCATTAATGGTGAATGGAGTCATCGTGGTGATGTAGGAAGTATTATCTAAACCAGTACTTGCAGTATCTGGTGTCATACTATACGTCACCGTTTCAGCCCTTCCCACAATGAAGAAGAGCGTGAGCAACGTGAAAAATGTTAGTAGTTTCTTCATAAACTTGTTGGTTTAAATGTTAATAAATTAAGTGAATAAAATAAGAGTTAAGTGCATAGTATGTGGCAAAATTAATGAAAAAAAATGAAAATAAAAACACTATCGCAAGAAATCTCTACCAATTTACTACAAAAAACAACAAATCACTTTTGCGAAAACTGGTATCGCAACACAGTAATTTCCCAATTAATGCGTAACTTTGCCTCGCTAAATGTTCTACAAAAAAAATGAAAACAATCAACAAACTGCTTTGCGTGTGCTTTCTCGCCTTAGCGGCAATGCCCACGCAAGCCCAGAATAATGACAACAACGCCACCCCTAGCGACTTCACCTATGGCGTGTATGGCGGTGTGGGAGCTGCCTTCCCCACAGGCAGTGTGGCCAATAACTTCAAGGGTAGCGCCGTGTTCCAGATAGGTCTCACCGGGGCTTACCAGAATTTCAGGCTCAAGACCGACGTGGCCTACGGCCAACCCTCGTTCAAGAACCGCAACATCTTTGCCAGTTACGACGACAACGGCTTCCCCGCTCAAGATAATTCCCACGCCGACGCCTCACTGCTGCTGTGGAGTGTGCAGGCCGGCTACCGCATCTATCACGGGCATCGACTGTCGGTCACGCCCAATGTGGGTTTCGTCATGTCGCGCTACAGCTGGGATGTGAACAACCTCGAGTGGAGCAAGGACGACAACAACGAAGACCAGTTCCGCGTGACGGGCGTCGATAAGGCGCGATTCAGCCACACCAGCTGGATAGCCTCCATCGACTTCGACATACGCCTGCACACCACCATCACCGACAAGCCCTTCCTGGGAAACGGCAGCAAGCGCTTCACCTCGTCCATTCGCATCACGCCCTTCGTCGCAGGGCTCAAGCACAGCAAGAGCGTGCCATCTACCCGCGGCTGCCTGGTGGGTGCTACCGTTAGCTATCTGGGGTTGCTCCAGTCGCTCGGCTTCTAAAGGCTCCTATGTCATAAAAATGGCTGATAAAAAGGCATTTTTAAGCACAATTAATACACATTTAATACTCTTTTTGAAAAGTTTACTCTACTTTTGTCGCATAAAAATGAACAACAGGCGATGAAGCACTGGATAGTGGGCATATTATTGGCCTTGGTATGTTTGCCGGCATTGGGCCAGGAGACGGTGATCGACGAGCGCGAACTCTCGCCCATCAGGAGCGTCTATCATGGCATGTATCACGACATCGACCCGCTCACCGGCGACACCACCATGTGGATTGTGATGAATCCTATCATCGTCTATCCCAACGAGCGCTTCCGCAACAAGAAAGACGAGGAATTCTACTGGAAAACCGTGCGCGACGTGAAGAAGACACTGCCCTACGCCAAACTCATCAACCGCACCCTACAGGAAACCTACGAGTACCTCCAAACCTTCGACACCAAGAAGGAGAAAGACGCCTATCTCAAGAAGTTTGAGAAGCAACTCTATGCACAGTATAAGCCCATCATGAAGAAGTTCACCAAGAATCAGGGAAAAATCATGATTAAACTCGTCAACCGCGAGACCAACCAGAATTCCTACAACATCGTCAAGGCATTCATGGGCACCTTCCGCGCTGGATTCTGGCAGACCTTCGGACGCTTCTTCGGCGTCAATCTCAAGGCTGAGTACCGCCCTCAAAAGGACAAGAACGACGCACTCATCGAGCGCATCTGCGTCCGCGTCGAGCAAGGCCTCCTCTAACCCCACCTCACCCCTCATAACTGTCATCTGATAACTGTCATCTGACAACTGACAACTGACATCTGTGTGCAATTAACATGGCGCTGTAAGGGGCACTGTGGCTATTTTTGTGGCAAAAACCTCAAACACACAAAATCATGGAAAACACCAATCAATTTTTGCATCTCAACGCCAGCGAGATGCTCGCCCTATGGAAAAAAGAACTGCGTCTCGAGCCTGTGGTGCGCGACTGCACCGTGGAGCGCGACGACGGCATCGATATCGACGCCCTGCTCGAGTTGCACATCCGGCAGTGGTATGCCCACCTGCTCAACACCGCCCCCGTCGAGTGGCTGCCGGTTGAAGATGTCAAGGCCGATGTTGCCCTCACCACCGATGCGCACGGCAAGGTCTCGGCCACCGTCCCACCGCAGTGCGTGCGACCCGTCGAGTGGCAATTAACCGCCTGGCAACGCCCCGTCACCCAGTTCCTCGCCCCCGACAGCCATGAGGCGCAAGTCGCCCTCGACCCCTACACAGGTGCTGGTCCCAACCGACCTGCCGCCATCGACTATGGCAACCGCCTGCTGCTCCTCGCCATTGCCACCGGCACCCAGCCAGCCCTCGTCACCGCCCGCTGCGTGGTGCGACCCGCCGATGGCACCTTCGCCTTCCACCAGGCCGCCCTTGCCACCATTCCCCAGTGGGAACAATCACACCTCACCCTACTTTAATACATTTATGAATCATTCAGAAGAACGCCATTTGCCTCGCACTTGGCGTTTTTCTGTTGAGCCTGAGCGGTTATTCAACAAAAATGAATCTTTCTCCAAACCTATAATTTTTTCTTTCAAAAAATTGGAGATTTATGTGAGACACACTATCTTTGCAATGCTAATAATCTCCGTTTGGTGTAGAATTCGCCCCACACAAAACCTCCGTTTGGTGTAGAATCCACCCAAATAAAAACCTCTGTTTAGTGTATTTATTAATATGAAACGCAAGATTTACAATGAGTTAAAGAGATGGAAGGATCAATGGGGTGGCAAAACTGCCATTTTGATTGATGGAGCTCGTCGTGTGGGCAAGAGTTATATCGCTGAGGAATTTGCTCGAAATGAGTATAAATCCTACTTGGTGATTGACTTCAACAATGCGAGTCAACAAATTAAGCAACTTTTTGAAGAACAACTGGCTAATCTTGATATTTTCTTCCGTCAATTAAGTCTGCTGACTGGTGTCAAGTTCTACGAGCGGCAAACAGTCATCATTTTTGATGAAGTGCAACAGTTTCCCCGTGCTCGTGCCGCCATAAAATATCTTGTGGCCGATGGCCGTTATGACTATATTGAGACGGGGTCACTCGTGAGCATAAATCGTAATGTCAAGGATATTGTGATTCCATCTGAAGAGGAGCGAGTCGACATGTATCCCATGGACTTTGAAGAGTTTCTTTGGGCCATGGGCAATGATGTGCTTATGCCCTATATTCAAGAACAGTTTAGTGCCTTAAGACCCATGGGGCAAGCCATTCATCGCAAAGCCATGGAACTGTTTCGGCAGTATATGATTGTTGGCGGCATGCCGCAAGTTGTACTGGAATATGCAACAAGCAACGACTTTGATAAAGTTGATCATGTGAAGCGCAACATATTGAATCTCTATCGCAGCGATATCAGCAAATACGCACATGGTGAGGAACAGAAAGTAACGCACATTTTCGATTTGATTCCATCCATGTTGCAACGGCACGAGAAACGCTTTCGAATAGGTAATGTCAAACATGGGGCTCGTACACGCGATTATGAGAAATCCTTTTTTTGGCTTGAAGAGTCGCGCGTAGTCAATATTTGCTACGCCACTACAGCTCCCAATATCGGTCTGGGGCTAAACAGGGAGCAATATAAGTTTAAATTATATATGGCCGACACGGGACTGCTTATTTCACAGGCTTTTGGTGAACGAGCCGAACGAGAAGACCTGTATCGCAAACTGATGTTCGATAAACTCGAAGTGAATAAAGGAATGTTGGTCGAGAACATTGTGGCTCAGATGCTCAAGACTTCAGGTAAAGAATTGTTCTACTACTCATCTTATAACGATAATGCTGATGATAGAATGGAAATTGATTTTCTCATCAGAAAACAGCAAGTGACAAGCCGACACAACATTTCACCAATCGAAGTGAAGAGTTCTAATCGCTACACACTTTCATCTTTGCGCAAATGCATCAAGAAATTCTCGGCCCATATCGCTACACCTTATGTTCTGCACAGTGGCGATCTAAAGGTCGAAGATGGGGTTGTTTTCTTGCCACTTTACATGACACCCCTGCTTTAGGCCTACGAATTGGACAATGGCGTTTTTCTGTTGAGCCTGAGCGGTTATTCAACAAAAAGTAGTAACTTTGCAAAAAATATAAATAAATACTACTTATTATGGAGAAAAATTTCAAACGCACACTCGTGACGACCGCACTGCCTTATGCCAACGGTCCTGTGCACATCGGCCACCTGGCAGGCGTCTATGTTCCTGCCGACATCTACACCCGTTATCTGCGTCTCAAAGGCGAAGATGTGATTATGGTGGGCGGTAGCGACGAGCACGGTGTGCCCATCACCATCAAGGCTCAAAAAGAGGGGGTTACCCCGCAAGATATAGTGGACCGCTACCACAAGATCATCAAGGATTCGATGGCGGGTCTGGGCATCTCGTTCGATGTCTATAGCCGCACCACCAGCGACATGCACCGCGTCACCGCAAGCGACTTTTTCAAGAAACTCTACGACAAGGGCGAGTTCATCGAGAAGACCACCCAGCATCTCTACGACGAGGAGGCCAACCAGTTCCTCGCCGACCGCTATGTGACGGGCACCTGCCCCCACTGCGGCAACGAGCATGCCTATGGCGACCAGTGCGAAGCATGCGGCACCAGCCTCAACGCCACCGACCTCATCAACCCCAAGAGCGCCATCACCGGCAATGTGCCTGTGATGAAGGACACCAAGCACTGGTACATGCCCCTCGACAAGTGGGAGCCTGCCCTGCGCAAGTGGATTCTTGAGGACCACAAGGAGTGGAAGACCAATGTCTATGGCCAGTGCAAGTCGTGGCTAGACGAGCACCTGCAGCCCCGCGCCGTGACCCGCGACCTCAACTGGGGCATACCCGTGCCCATCGAGGGTGCCGAGGGCAAAGTGCTCTATGTGTGGTTCGATGCCCCAATAGGCTACATCAGCAACACCAAGGAACTGCTGCCCAATGACTGGGAAAAGTACTGGAAAGACAAGGATACCCGCATCATCCACTTCATTGGCAAGGACAACATCGTGTTCCACTGCCTCATCTTCCCCGCCATGCTCATGGCCGAGGGTTCTTACCAGCTGCCCGACAATGTGCCTGCCAACGAGTTCCTCAACCTCGAGGGCGACAAGATTTCGACCAGCCGCAACTGGGCCATTTGGCTGCACGAGTACCTCGCCGACTTCCCCGGCAAGCAGGATGTGCTGCGCTATGTGCTCACCGCCAATGCGCCCGAGACCAAGGACAACGACTTCACTTGGCGTGACTTCCAGGCCCGCAACAACAACGAGCTGGTGGCCATCCTGGGCAACTTCGTGAACCGCGCGCTGGTGCTCACCCACAAGTACTTCGAGGGCAAAGTGCCTGCTTGCGGCGAACTCACCGACTACGACCGCGCCACCATCGACGAGTTCAAGGGCGTGAAGGCCACTTTGAGCGAAGCACTCGAAACCTTCCACTTCCGCGCTGCCCTCGCCGAGGCCATGAAACTGGCACGCATCGGCAACAAGTACCTGGCCGACACCGAGCCCTGGAAACTCGCCAAGACCGATATGGCACGCGTCGAGACCATCCTGAACCTGGCCCTGCAGATGTGCGCCAACCTCGCCATCGCCTTCGAGCCCTTCCTGCCCTTCAGCGCCGAGAAACTGCGCAACATGCTGGGTATCGACAAACTGGACTGGAATGCACTGGGCAACTTCGATATTCTCAAGGCTGGCGATGTCATCAACAAGCCCGAACTCCTATTCGAGAAGATTGAGGACGATGTGATTCAGGCACAGCTCGACCGCCTTGAGCGCATCAAGCAGGAGAACATCATCAACAACTTCAAGCCCAAGGCCATTGGCCCGCAATGCACCTTCGACGACTTCATGAAACTCGACATCCGTGTGGGAACCGTCACCGCTTGCGAAAAGGTGAAGAAGGCCGACAAACTCCTGTGCCTCAAGATCGATGACGGCATCAAGGGACGCACCATCGTCAGTGGCATTGCCAAGTATTATTACCCCGAGGATCTCGTGGGCAAGCAGGTGTGCTTCATTGCCAACTTCCCGCCGCGCACCTTCAAGGGCATCGAGAGCCAGGGCATGATACTCAGTGCCGAAGATGCCGACGGACGCCTGGTGGTGGTTGGACCCACTGGAACCGTGAAACCCGGTGTGCAGGTCAAGTAGCAATTTTCCCAGAATTCCCGTTTTTCCCCGAATTCCCGGAATTCCCAACCTTTAGCTCGGGAAAATTTCAAAGCAAAAGTCGCCTATGGCGGTGTGCGGTGCCCGAAGGGCATTGAAACTTTTCCCAACTTTCCCGCATTTCCCAGAATTCCCAACTTTCCCGCATGACCCAACGCGCCCAAAAGACCCTATATGTGAGCGACCTCGACGGCACCCTGCTCAACACCGAGTCGCAGGTGTCGCACAATAGTGCTCAAGGCCTCAATCGACTCATTGAGGACGGGGCACTCTTTACCATTGCCACAGCGCGCACCCCGGCCACCGTGGTGCCGCTGCTTCATGAGGTGAACATGGCGTTGCCCTACATCGTGCTCAACGGCGCCGCCCAGTGGAACCACAGCAAGGGCGACTATGAGCAGGTGCATGTGCTCGACCCGGCCACCGTGGAGCAGGTGTGCAAGGTGTTTGAGAGCCGGGGGCTCCACCCCTTTGTCTACCACCGCGTGGGCAGCAAGGTGCATGCCTGTCATGTGGGCAGCCTCTCCAAGCAGGAAAAGATTTTCGTGCAGGAACGCTTGAATCTGCCCCTCAAGCAGTTCTACCTCGAAGACGAGCACTATTACTCTCACCCCGATGTGATGCTCATCTACTCGATGCAGGACTACGGCAAACTGCGACGCGTCTACGAGTCGCTGCAGACCGATGTCGACTGCTCACCTTTCCTCTATCACGACATCTACGACTTTGAGTCGGGGCTGATTGAGGTCTACCGCAGGGGCGTGAGCAAGGCGCAGGCCATCAAGGCGCTTGCCAAGCAGTGTGGAGCCGAACGCATTGTGGTGTTTGGCGACAACCGCAACGACATTCCCATGATGCAGGCCGCCACCCTGGCCGTTGCCACCGAGAACGCCTTCCCCGAGGTGAAGGCGGTAGCGCACGAAGTGATAGGCGACAACGACTCCGACAGCGTCATGCGCTGGATTGAACAAGATTTTTATGGCCAGTCCAAACAATAAACCGCAATCTTTCACGTTTATACACTTAAACCACTCGATATGAATCTGAGAAACATCTACGACTCACGACGCATCTGGAAGATAGCCCTCATCGCTGTCTCCCTCATCCTCGCAGCCGTGTTTCTCCTGATTTCTAACCGTCTGGTGAAAGACCTTGCCAAGCAGGAGCGTGAACGCATGGAGATTTGGGCCGACGCCACCAAGGAACTCGCCGCTATGGCCAACGAACCCATCGACGACGAGAACGGCGACATGATGCCCATGGCCATGAACAATGTGGACTTCGTGTTCAGCATCATCGAGCGCAATCACACGATTCCCGTGCTGCTGGTCGATGCCAACGACAGCATTTTGCAGTATCGCAACTTCCGTCTGCCCGAGCCCATCGACAGCATGAACATGCTCACCCTCTCGCCGCGCAACCGCGCCTATCTGCAAGAGAAACTCAATCTGCTCAAGAAATCAACCAACAAGATCGAGATCAACATCGACAAGCACACCAAGCAATACCTCTACTACGAAGACTCTACCGTGCTGCGCCGACTCGCTTATTACCCCTACATCCAGCTCGGCGTGCTGCTCCTCTTCCTTGCCATCGCCTATTTTGCCCTTATCAGCGTGAAAAAGGCCGAACAGAACAAGGTGTGGGTGGGTCTGTCGAAGGAGACGGCTCACCAGTTGGGCACACCCATATCGTCGCTCATGGCCTGGACACAGATGCTCGAGTCGATGGGCGTGGACAAGGAGATTGTGAGCGACATGGACAAGGATGTGCACCGCCTCTCGGTCATCGCCGACCGTTTCTCCAAGATTGGTTCTATGCCCGACAAGGAACTCACCTTCATCAACGAGGCAGTTACCCAGGCACTGGCCTACATGAGCAGCCGCATTCCCAAGCGTGTGAATCTCACCATCAATCTCGACGAGGAGCACAACTGCGGTGTGATGCTTTGCCAGTCGCTCTTCGAGTGGGTGATGGAAAACCTCACCAAGAATGCTGTCGACGCTATGGGTGGCGAAGGCAGTATCGACATCACGGTCACATCGTTCGACGACTATGCCGAGATTCTCGTGAAAGATACCGGCAAGGGCATTCCCCGCAAGAACTTCAAGACGGTGTTCAACCCGGGTTTCACCACCAAAAAGCGTGGTTGGGGCTTGGGCTTGACCCTTGTGAAACGCATCATTGAGGAGTATCACGGCGGACACATCTATGTGAAAGAGAGCGAAATTGGCAAAGGCACTACCTTCTGCATCGAGTTGCCCTGCATGAAATGAACAACTGCATAAAACCTTAACCGACTATGACCAACGACTACGCTAAAATCACTATGTTAGGCACCGGCAACGCCATGTGTGTGCGTTGCTACAACACCTGTTTCTGCCTGCACTCGCCACAGTCGCTGCTCATGGTCGATGCAGGTGGCGGCAACGGCATCTTCAGGCAGCTCCATCGGGCACGCATTGCCTTTGAGGATATTCATCACCTGTTTGTTACCCACACCCACACCGACCACATCATGGGTGTCATCTGGATGATTCGCAAAATCTCGCCCCTCATCCACAAGGGTAAGTATCAGGCGCCCTTCACCATCTATTGCCACGATGAGGCGCGCCATGCCCTGCTCACCATGTGCGACCTGATGCTCAACGAGAAAATACGCAGTGCCATAGGCAACGGCATCGTGGTGCGTGAGGTGACCGATGGCGAGCATATTCAGATCGACGACATGCAGGTCGATTTCTTCGACATCGGTTCTACCAAGAAGAAACAGTTCGGTTTTGCCGCTACGCTCCCCGACGGCATGCGGGTGGCCTGTCTGGGCGATGAACCCTACAACGAGCGCACCGAACGCTATGTGCGCGGTTGCGACTGGCTGCTGTGCGAGGCTTTCTGCCTCTATTCGCAGCACGAGCAGTTCCGGCCCTACGAGAAGCACCACAGCACCGTGCTCGACTCGGCAAGGATAGCCGCGCAACTGGAAGTGAAGAATCTGCTGCTCTATCACAGCGAGGACACCCACCTTGCCACCCGTCGGCAAGACTTCACAGCCGAGGCCGAACAGGCATTTAGCGGCCACATTGTGGTTCCCGACGACCTCGACACCATCCTCCTGTGAATCAACAGATAATCTCGGTACTATCCTCCTATGGGCTGGACGACCTTGATGTCAACCTCTTGTAAACCTGACAACCTTGGCATCAACCTCCTGTGAATCAACAGCATACTTCAGTATAATTCTTTTGTGAATCAGCAACTTGCAACCAACCATCTCGCAAATTATCCCAATAATATAAATTATCACTTTTTGATTATCATTTTTTGATTATCATTTTTTGATAATTGTGATAAAATCACTATCTTTGCTCCAAAAATACGAGCACTATGAACAACCCTTTTGTTACAAATGGCTATGCAGGCGAGCATTATTTTTGTGACCGAGTGACTGAAACTCAATCACTTACTAAGTTACTGTGTAATGAGAATAATGTGGCACTCATCTCACCTCGTCGCCTTGGCAAAACCGATCTCATCAAGCACTGTTTTGCTCAAGATGAAATCAAGAATCAATACTACACATTTGTGGTCGATGTTTATGCCACGACCTCGTTGCGCGAGTTTGTCAATGCCTTGGGCAAGAGCATTATCGAGGCTCTCAAGCCAAAAGGCAAACGCATCATACAGCGATTCATCGATGTTGTGGCTTCGTTGCGGGCCGATGTCACTTTCGATGTTTTTGGTCAACCTTCATGGGGTGTAGGTGTGGGCACCATGAAAGACCCTGAGACTTCGCTCGACGAGATTTTCAATTTTCTCGAGCAAGCCGACCATCATTGCATTGTGGCCATCGATGAGTTTCAGCAGATAGCTAGCTACTCCGATGCTCCTAATATAGAGGCGCGGCTCCGTACTCACATTCAGAACTGTCGCAACGCCAATTTTATCTTTGCTGGTTCGCAGCGGCATTTGCTCAATGAGATGTTTGCTTCTCCATCGCGCCCCTTCTATCAGTCGGTGACGATCATGAATCTGCAACCACTGGCATTAGAAGCTTATCGCGATTTTGCCGTGAATCTTTTCGACGAAGCGGGAAAGACATTGCCAGGCGAGGTTGTTGACGAAGTATATAATCGCTTTCATGGTGTGACAGCCTATATGCAACGCATCATGAACACCTTGTTCTTGCGCACCGGGCGTGGCGAGGAATGTGATTTGCGGGCAATCGATGAAGCGGTTGATTACCATTTGAATATGGCTAACGACACTTATGAGGCATTGCTGCGACAACTGCCAGCCAGTCAAAGCAAAACATTTGTAGCCATAGCGATGGAGGGCAAAGTGAAAGGGGTGACGAGCGGTGAGTTTGTACGAAAGTACAATCTACAATCGGTCAGTTCCGTAAACTCAGCAGTAAAAGGGCTGCTTGCTAAAGACTTGCTTACCGAGGATAAAGGTTATTATATGGCCTATGATGCCTTCTTTGCCTTATGGATAAGGAGAAATGTTACTCATTAATTAATTTCTGACACGATATTGAATAATGAACAAGATAGCAATCTACACCATTACTTCGGCGTTGCACGACAAGGACGCCATCGACAAGGCCTCGAAGGAGTTCCTCGACAGCCTCAGCATTGCCTACACACTGCATGGCGACGATTTCACCACCTATGGCCAATCGCCCCTCAACCTCATCTATGTGCGCACCGGTGGTGCCGAGGGCATCTTCAAGACCCTCTTGCCGCAGTTGCGCCAGCAGTCGCACGGCACCTTCTATCTGCTCACTTCGGGGCAGAGCAATTCGCTGGCGGCCTCCATCGAAATTCTCTCCTATCTGGAGCAGAACGGGCTAAGAGGCGAGATTCTGCACGGCACACCACCCTACCTGACCGAGCGCATCACCCGCCTCATGCAGGTAGAAGCGGCTCGGCACGAATTGACGGGATTGCGACTAGGCGTGATTGGCAAACCCTCTGACTGGCTCATCGCCAGCCAACCCGATGTCGATAAGCTGCATGCCCACGGCATCGATCTCATCGATGTGCCTATGCAGGAATTGCTCGATGCTTTCCAAGAGGCTCCACACGATTGTGGCGAAGGGTTCGACCCCGCATCTACCCCTGCAGCCGTGCAATCGGCCATCAACGATGCGTGGCGCATCTATCATGCACTCAAGAGCATCATCCTCGACCGCAACCTACAGGGCATCACTTTGCGCTGCTTCGACCTGCTCACCAGCGTCCACAACACGGGTTGCTTGGCTCTGGCACAACTTAACAGCGAGGGCATTGTGGCAAGTTGCGAGGGCGATATTCCCGCGCTCCTGTCTATGGCCATCGCTCAGGCGCTCACAGGGCTCACAGGATTCCAGGCCAATCCTTCGCGCATCGATATCACCACCGGCGAGATGATTCTGGCACACTGCACCATACCTTTTAATATGGTGGACAAGTACGACCTGCTCACACATTTCGAGTCGGGCATTGGCGTAGGCATCAGGGGATATATGCCCGAGGGACCGGTCACCATATTCAAGACATCGGGCGACCTCAAACGCCACTTTACCGCTCAGGGCGAACTGCTCGAGAACCTGCAACTGCCCAACCTGTGCCGCACACAGCAACGCATCAAGCTCGAAAACCCTGCCGATGCAGCCTACTTCCTCACCCATCCCATAGGAAACCATCACATCGTGATTCCCGGCCACTGCAAGCAAATGCTCGATGAACTTATGCAGGATTTCAAGTAATTAATAACGGTTTATCAAATAGAGAGTCTTACCTCCACAAGAGTATTTTTGAATAAAAATTCAAAAAAATATACTTTTTCGTTTTCCAATTCAGTTTTTTGTGCTATCTTTGTGGAAAATAACCCAAGTGAAGTGCTCCATGCCTCTTTGGCTTTTTGTGGAACACATAACACCTAAATATTACTATCGTGAAAAATAAAAGAAACAGATTGCAACTCATCATCAAGCTTATCAAGAACAACAACATTGGCAGCCAAAACGAACTGGCTTACATGTTAAGAAGCTATGGTGTTGACGTGACACAAGCCACCCTCTCGCGCGACCTGAAAGCGCTGAAGGTAACCAAGGTAGCTTCCGACAAAGGAAACTACACCTACATTATTCCCGATAACAACGACCTGCACGACTCCATGCTCGAACGCGGACTCAACAGCGTCTCAATGAGCCAGCAGGTGGGCTTCGTTTCCATCGATTTCTCTGGTAACATAGCCGTTATCAAGACCCGCAACGGATATGCCACAGGTTTGGCCTACGACATCGACATGAGCAAGTCCCCTCTCATTATGGGTACCATCGCCGGTGCCGACACCGTGTTTGTGGTCCTTCACGAGGGCGTGACCGTCGATGAGGCTAAGCAGTTCTTTGCCCGCTTCGTGCCACTGGATGACGCATCCCGAGTGTAAGAACTCCAAACCTGCTTTTTATAAAACCATAAATAAAAGATTATGATTAAAGTCGGAATAGTGGGCGGAACACAACGTGCCGCCGGTGAACTGATAAGGATTCTACTGAATCATCCCGATGTGGAAATTGTCTGGGTGAACAGCAACACTCAAGGCGACACTTCCATCACAAATGTTCACCGTGGACTGGTGGGTGAAACTGATTTACAGTTTTCTTCCGACTTGAACTTCGACAACGTCAACATGATTTTCCTGTGTGGACCGGCAGGCTCCTCTGCGGCTTTCATGCAGACACATGGCGAAGCCCTTCCTCAGGATATGCGCATCATCGACATGGCGGGCGACTTCACGATGGCCGACGAAAACCACGACTTTGTCTATGGCCTGTCGGAACTGAACCGCAAGTACATGGTACACGACTGCTTCCATGTGTCTAATGCCGGCGCTTTTGCCGTGGCCATCGAACTGGCCCTGCTGCCGCTTGCCAAGAATCTGCTGCTCAACAACGACATCTACGTCACCGCCATCGCATCGCCTAACGCCTTCAACGAGGCTCCCGTCTGTTGTAGCGGCAACGCATGCGTGAAGCAGCCCTTCCGGCACAATCAGACGCAAGAAGTGGTGCAGACTCTCAAGCAACTGCAACTCAGTTTCAACAAGCCCATCCACTTCATTCCCATGCAGGGTTCGTTCGAACGCGGACTGCTGGCTGCCGTGCATGTTAAATGCAATGTCGACATCAAGGTGATCCGACAGCTCTACGACGAGTACTACGACGATCACCACTTCACCTTTATCACCGACAATGAGGTGCAGATGCAGGATGTGGTGAACACCAACAAGTGTCTGCTGCATCTGGAGCGCATCGACGACCAGTTACTCATCACCGCCGCCATCGACGACGTGATGAAGGGTGCAGCCGGCAATGCCGTGCACTGCATGAACCTGCTCTTTGGACTGCATGAGCGCGTGGGTCTGCTCACCAAGTCATCGGCCTTGTAATTCGCGACATATCATACACTTAAACAAACCAATGCCGGCCTTCGTGAAGGTCGGCATCGTGATTCTGCACAGGTTGTAAAAGCCTGTGATGCTTTACTTGTCCTTATTGGCAAACATGAAGATGGCAAGCAGCGATTCGAGCGTGGTGGCTATATAATAGAACCATGTCACCGCACCCAGGCGCTGCATAGCTACTACGGCATCATAGCTGTTGCTTTGCAATTCTTTGGCGTTAATGATGCCCAGCACAATCATCAAGATTTGCGACACAGCCACGGCTATCACCATCAAGCCTACTCCTGGCTGTCCCTTACCCATGAGTTTGCCGCCCACTATGAGGCGACCAATGAGCATAATCAAGAAAGCCAGCAGTAAAGCGAGGCCACAAATGAGAGCCGGATTCTTGTTCACCACAAACTTGGGATCAATCAGTATAATCAAGAATATCACCGTGTAGATGAACTGAGCAATGACGAGCAGTGTGCATGGCGCACTAATGAGACGTGATTTGCAGTACACCTTGAAACCAACGAAGATAAACAACGATGATACTGCACCCAGCATTAACATGACGCCACTCAGTGTATGGTTTACACTTTTAATAATCTCAAAAGCCGAGAGAAACATGAACAGGCAGAAGATGAGGTGGGCCACACAGGCAGCAATATAAAGGCCCATATTAGGCCGCGTTTGCACTGGAGCCTGATAGGGTGGCTGATACTGCGGCTGACCATATTGTGGCTGACCATATTGCGGGGGTTGATACTGTGGCGGCTGACCCGGCTGTGGCGGCTGCTGGTAGGGTGATTGCTGTGGGGGCATTTGAGGATTGCCCATGGGGATGTTTTCGGTGTTCATAGGGGCTGAATGTTTGTTTTGTTTGTTAATGGATAGTTTTCATTTACAAAAATACATAAAACATTGCATAAATCAATAAAAATGCAAGAAAAAGCGTTTTTTTACTTAAAAAGCAATGGCACAAATTGTGTCAGGTAAAGTCGCCAGTTGCGCCATTCATGTCCGCCCTTGCTTTCCACATAGGTGTAAGGGTACCCCTTTCCGTCAAGCAGCGCACGATACTGCTTGTTGGGCTGATACAGGAAATCGTCGTTGCCAATGCCTATCCAGTACAGGTTCACTCCCTGCTTGAACTGCTCGGCGAGTTTCTCCTCCAGGTTATCATAAATGTGCGACTCTACGCCTCGCATAGGCCTGATGGCGGCCGAGAAGAGTCCCACATAGCCGAAGTCGCGGGGTTGATTGGCGCTGATATAGAGCGAGTGGAATCCGCCCATCGACAAGCCGGCAATGGCACGGCTCTTCTTGTTCTTGAGGGTACGGTAGTGCTTCTCCACATAGTTCATGATGTCGGCAAACGACGATTCAAACGAGCCCTCCATCCATTGCTTGTGGTTGAAGGTGGGCGTTACCAGTCCGCGCTGGTCGCTGCCTGGGGCCGCATGCTCGTCGACATTGCCGTTAGGCATCACCACAATCATGGGCACCGCCTTGCCGGTGGCAATCAGGTTGTCGAGCACTTGCGCTGCTTGTCCCTGGTGAAGCCACACCGTTTCGTCGCCGCCCGACCCGTGCAACAGGTAAAACACAGGGTAGCGGGTTTTGCCCTGCTCATAGCCCGCAGGGGTATAGATCATCATGCGGCGTTTCTTGCCCACGCGCGGCGAGTCATACCACACCGCACTCACATTGCCGTGAGGCACATCTTGCGCCTGATACAAGCGGCTTTGTTCGCCGTCGATAAAGAACATGTTCTTCACTGTGGCAACATCGCGCATGATGTACACATTCTCAGGGTCGAGCGTCTTCACGCCGTCTACCACATAGTTGTAGAGATACAGGTCGGGTGGCAGCACTTGGGTCGTGTGTATCCAAACGCCAGCAGTGTCGCGCTGCATAGTTATGGGTTTGCCGTAGTCGAGTTGCACCTGCACCTGCTGTGCATCGGGTGCCTTGATGGCAAATGTCACCGTGTTGTCACCTTGAATCAGCGGAGCGCCTTTTGCGCCGCCCCACAGTTCTTGTTGTGCGCTCGAGGTGAGCGCCATCATCGAGGCGCATGCCCCGGCAAGCAGTTTAAGTCTCTTTCCCATGTTAGTTTTGATTAAATATTATTTCTTTTGCCTCAAAATTAATAAAAAAAACTTTATTTAACCCAATTCGGGCATTAGGATTTTTGTCAGAACAGAATTTATTTTGTGCAGATTGTGACGCTGACAGCGCAAGCATAGCGGGCTATGGTAAGATGTCGGCGGAAACAAGATGCCAAAAGAAAACTGTTATGGCAAAAAAGATTAAACAACAAACCTTTCCGGCCTAATGAACGATTTGGGTAACCCAATTCGGGCATTAGGATTTTTGTTAGAACAGATTTTATTTTGTTCAGATTGTGACGCTGACAGCGCAAGCATAGCGGGCTATGGTAAGATGTCAGCGGAAACAAGATGCCA
>JAEEVB010000175.1 GCA_016287065.1 Muribaculaceae bacterium | reverse complement strand
TATGGAGCAGGCGATGCCGTGCGCATCGGTGAGGGCACCAGTGCCGTGCTGCGTGGCAAGCAGGTGGCCTATGAGGTGGCACAGGAGATGGGCTTGCGCTTCCCCTATGAGGACTACCTGGAGGTCTCGCGCCAGTATATTGACTCGCAGCAGCGCCCCGTGCGTTTGCTCGACAAGCCTCGCATCCCCAGTGAGGAGCGCATGGCAGCAAAGCCCTATGTGCAGATTAACTGCCTCTATGGATTCGCTTGCAACCCCTGTACCTTCTCCTGTCCACAGGGTGCCATCAGCAAGCCTACCACGTCGTCGGTGCCCACGGTCGACTATGACAAGTGCATCGGCTGCATGCAGTGTGTGAACCACTGCCCAGGTCTGGCCATCTTCGGTTACGACAAGCGCAAGAATGTGGTTTTCCTGCCCGTGGAATATGAGGTGGAAGAGGGCAAGGAAGTATTCCTGGTTGATGACAACGGTGCCAAGGTGGGCGAAGGCGTCATCGAGAAGGTACTCAAGAAAGATAACAAGACCAACGTGGCACGCGTGCAAGCCACTAAGGTCGACGACCTGAACCAGGTGCGCGGCTTCATCATCAAAGAGCGCTATCCCGAGCCGCTAAACCTGCGTCCACTCACCGACCCCGAGGAAGGCAAGTCATTTGTCTGCCACTGCGAGGATGTGGACGTGTCTACCCTGCTGACCATTGTGGGCGACCGCAAGTATATCTCGGTGGATGAGCTTAAACACACCACCCGCATGGGCATGGGACCATGCCGTGGCAAGCGTTGCGTGTCACGTGCCAAGCAAATCTTGCGCGCCCATGGCATCGAGGTGACTGGCGACAGCACGCCGCGCGCCCCGCTAGCCAACCAAGTCACCCTGGGTGATGTGTACAACGGCGAGACACGGGATACCTTCGTGTTTGAGCACGGCTCGGTGATCGAGAAAGCCGAGACCGAAATACTCGTTGCTGGCGGCGGCATGGCTGGTAGTGCAGCCTTCCGCTACTTTGCCGAGGCTGGCAAACGCACCGTACTGGTCAACTATGACCGCGGCTCGACGTGGCGCTGCATTGGCGGCGGCCGTCCGGCGTTCTCCAACCCCGACATCAGCGACATCGCCATGCACAACCTGGAGATTTTCCGCGACGACCAGGCACACTGCAACATCGACCTGAAGATGACGCGTTATGTCAACCTGGTGCACGACGACGCCACCTATCGCTCACTGGACGCATCCCGCGCCTGGAGCGAAGCCTATATGATCGATCGCAAGGACTTCGCCAAGGAAATCTCGCCCTATTGGAATCCTGACGACAACATCTATAGCCACGCCTTGATTTCGCAGAACTGCTGGCAAGCCACTCCAGGCCGCACCATCGAGTATGTGCGCACAGTGGGCAAGCAACATGGCGGCGAGGTACTCGAGGACTGCGAGGTGCTGCATGTGGAACGTGCTGGCGCGAAATACCGCGTGCTGGTGCGCCGTCACGACAAGCACTATGTCGAGTACACTTGCGACCACTTTGTCAACGCCATGGGTTGGGGCTCAGAGAAGTTTACTGACATGCTCGGTATCGACACCCAGCTGTACCCTGTCAAGCATCAGGCATTCATCACCCGTCGTCTGCCCAACCTGGGCGTAAACGGTGACTCACTCGACATGATTATCGACCGCCGTCATTACAAGGGTTTCAACGCCGTCTACGGTCAGCAGTTCTTGCACACCGGCCAGATTATCGGCTGCGCTTCGCCCGACTGCGACGCCTATGAGGCACGTCAGAACCTGAAGTACAACAGCCAGGCATTCTTGAAGATTGTGAGCGAGATGTTTGCCCAGTGGATTCCCAACCTGGCATCAGTAGGCTTCCACGCCGTGTGGGCGGGCTACTACATTGAGCCGCGCTACATCATCGATCCCGAGGTGGGCCTGCTAACGGGCCTGCGTGGCCACGGTTTCATGCTCGGTCAGTACCTGGCCAAGCTCTATGTCGACAAGTATCTGGGCAAGCCCGTTCCTGCCTACATGAAGGATCTGGCCATCGGAGGCAAGGGTCTCAGCGAAAACGCCTTCCAGTAAACATTCTACCGTGCCACTACGGCAACATGCCGCATCCTAGATTAAAAGATGGCGTCCCTGTAGTGGGGCGCCATCGTTGTATAATGGATTGTATTTGCGTGCGCCGTGATGGCGCGTAGAAGGGTCAATTGTTGATGTTGATATTTTGTGTGGATCCGTCGCTGAAGATGAGCATAATCTGTGTGACGTACTTTGCGACATTGGGGCGAGAGGATGAGGCTGCTGGCTTGTTGCGTGCAGCATTGACGGCAGACTCAACTACACTGCTCACACGCTGAGCAGTGGCGGGTTTGCGACGGCCATAGCCTATCGCAGTGGCATCATCGATGTCGTCGAAGTTGATAGACTGCTGAACATGAGTCTCTCGCTCACCCGGTGTTTGTGCGCTTCCGGGAAAAGCATTCTCGGCGAGTTGAGCATTGTCACCATCACCTGGAAGGGGTGAACCTTGACGTAGCATGTCGCCATCGCCAAACATGAGCCACATCATGTTTAGCTCGGGGTAGGCAGCATGAATCTTGTCAATAACTTCATTGCTGACCTTTTTATTTCGACCATTGAGTAGCTGTGAGAGTGACGGCCGAGGAATGCCACAAATATCGGCAAACGAAGAGTTGGCGATTCCCATGCTTTGCAGAAAGATCTTGATGCGCGAAACGATATCGTTCATATCCTTATCATATTTGTCAAAACATCAAAAAAGATAGCGAAACACGCTTGTCAATTATTGACAATTTTGAGATTTGTTAGTTCAAAAATTTTGTATAGAAAAAATGCATAAGATTCTCTACATTTTTTCTGGCAAAAAAGTGGACTTTCACAAAGTGTCAGGAAATGCGAGAAAAAATCAACTCATCAGAATCGTCTTAAAAAATCGACCGAAATAGGATCATCGAAATTAGGCGAATGAGTGAATGGCAAAAATTGGCAGAAAATTGCCGCATGCCGTCCGTTGCATTTGCAAACACCATATTTTACTTCCAAAATTTTGGGATTGCAAATTTAGAAATGATTTTTGAAACACGCAAATTTTCAAACGAAAATTTTCAAATTTGGGATTAAAAAATTAAAACTAAGCCTCAAGCGACCCTTTAACAAAGCCAAATCGCAAAAACTAGAAAGCACTTTAACAATAAATGCCTATTATGCTCTATTTGTGCGAATTATAAATGCATTTGATAGGCAAATCAGTGTCGCCTGCATATGTCGACAATATATTTAAAAGAATTGCTTTAGGTTTTTATTGTATTTTATTGGATATTAGTTATTTATATAGGTTGTAAACAATTGTTAAGGACTAAAAATGGTGCAATTGTGAACTATGTATATGTAAATTTTGGATTCCACTACCCTTCCGTGCGTTTGCAAACCGCTGTTGAAGGTACAAATTGGGTGTTTGGTTTTGCAACGAGGGTTGTCAGAAAGCCAAACAGGGCGTTGGATTTGCAAATTCAAATCTGCAAATCAGCCATGGTAAAACATCGAGATTTTACCATTTTGCGCCTCAACTCAAAATGACGGCGATTTTTTTGAGGTGACTGGGCTAGAAATCGTGCAGAAAAATCTCAGAGAATTAAGCGCAGGAGAAAAATAGGGTATCCTCCACCCTATCAACTATTTAAGCCAAAAATACTATTTTTTGCTAGATGGTTCAGAAAAATGTGATTTTTTGAGAAAAAACGCCTATTCTACCCCATGAGACAAATAATTGCACAAAAATCGGCCAGATAATTTGCGCAATTTAATGCAGAAAATGATTATTATCTAATATTTATAACCCCTAGATGCAGAGGGCATTTTTTTGCTTACGCTATGTTGTGGCATCGATGAACGATGTGAATTTTGACCCTTCGAATCAGAGCTCTTGCTTGAGGTAAGTGGCGGTGATGGAGTTGGGATTTTGGGCAACTTGTTCGGGTGTTCCTGTTGCAACGACCTGCCCTCCCCCACGTCCTCCCTCGGGACCCATGTCGATGATGTAATCGGCACACTTGATCACATCCATGTTGTGTTCGATGACAATGACGGTATTTCCTTTTTTGACCAAGCGGTTCAATACGCCCAGCAAAACTTTAATATCTTCGAAGTGTAATCCCGTGGTCGGTTCGTCCAGGATATAGACCGTCCGTCCCGTGTCACGCTTGGAAAGCTCGGCGGCAAGTTTCACGCGCTGGCTCTCACCTCCCGAAAGTGTGCTGGAAGGCTGTCCGAGTTTGATATACCCCAGTCCTACATCCTGCATGACCTTTATCTTGTTGAGAATAGCTGGAATGGCATCAAAAAATTCGACGGCCTGATTTATCGTCATGTCAAGGACTTCAGCAATGGACTTGCCTTTGAACCTAACTTCCAGTGTTTCACGATTATAGCGTTTTCCGCCACATTCTTCGCACGGCACGAGCACATCAGGTAAGAAGTTCATTTCCACCACTTTATATCCATTTCCCTTGCACACCTCACAACGTCCTCCGCTGATGTTGAAAGAGAATCGTCCTGGCTTGTAGCCTCGAATCTTTGCCTCGGGTAGGTTGACAAACAGGTTGCGAATGTCGGCGAAGACTCCCGTATAAGTGGCCGGGTTAGACCGCGGTGTTCGTCCCAGTGGCGACTGGTCGACAGTGACCACCTTGTCGACATGTTCCAGGCCCTCGATGGCATCGTAGGGCAATGGTTGAGTGTTTGAGCGGTAGAAATGCTGGCTGAGAATGGGCTGCAGCGTGGCGTTGATGAGCGATGACTTACCGCTTCCGCTCACTCCCGTGACACAAATGAACGTGCCCAAAGGGAAGGTTACATCGACGTTCTTAAGATTGTTGCCGCAGCATCCTCGCAATGTGATGCTATTCCCGTTGCCATCGCGTCGTTTCTCTGGCACTGGTATCTCCATCTTTCCGTTGAGATACCGTGCAGTGAGGGTGTCTTGCTGCATCATTTCGGCGGGAGTGCCAGCAAAGACCACATTGCCTCCTCTCCTACCCGCCTTGGGCCCGATGTCGACCAAGTAGTCGGCTTTCAGCATGATATCCTTGTCGTGCTCGACGACGATGATGGTGTTACCCTCGTCGCGAAGCCGCTTCAGTGAGTCAATGAGCCGCTTGTTGTCGCGCTGATGCAAGCCAATGCTAGGCTCATCAAGGATGTAAAGCAC
>JAEEVB010000174.1 GCA_016287065.1 Muribaculaceae bacterium | reverse complement strand
TGCCGCAGGATTTTGACCCTCAACCAGGCAAATGCTACTCGGTCGGCATCCACCCTTGGCACAGTCAGCAGGTCACACCCGACATGCTCAATGCCCTACACGCTGCAGCAAGCCACCCACAAGTGTCAGCCATTGGCGAGACCGGGCTCGACGCCCTGCAAGGCGCACCGCTGCACATCCAGCTATCGCTCTTCCAGGAGCACATCACGCTGGCCGAACAACTCGGCAAACCCCTCATCATCCACATGGTCAGGACTTCGCAACAAGTACTCAAGGCGTGGCGTGAGTCACAACGCTCAGTGCCGTGGGTCATTCATGGCATGCGTGGAAATCCACGCGTGGCACAGCCGCTCATCGATGCCGGTTTCTATCTATCCTTCGGTCCCCGCTTCAACCCCGCCACAGTGGCAGCAACACCTTTGCATCAGCTTCTTATCGAGACCGACGACAATGCCGCCACCACCATCCAGCAGGTTGCCCAAGCCATCGCCCAGACCCGCGGCATCCCCACCCAGCACCTCATCGATACTGTGGTCCAAAACGTCGCTCGCCTGCTCAATCTCTGATTTCAATTACCTTTCTTCTTATCTTTTTTCTCCTCTGACATCTTAGAGTCATCATCGTTCGAGTGATGCAAGCCCAAATGCGGGTGAACCTTGAGTTTGCTCAGGTTGTCGGTATCAGTAAAGGTGAACGAGCAACTCAAGTCCACAAACTTGTGAGGCGCCATCAGGTCGCCCTCGGCCGTCACCCCGTCACTCTTCACGCTCAAATCCACATCGTGCACCTTCAAGATGCCGTATGACGCCTCATCGACATGCGCCGAGGCCTCGCCAATGGGCAGTTTACCTCCACGGCTACGTCGCATGGCAGCCGTGCGCGGGCCGGAGATGTCAATCTTGAATGTTGCATTCACACTCGCCTTCCCTATCTTGTGCATATCCAGCAACTTGCCCGCATCGCGCGAGGCCGTACTGGCGGTGCCCGTCAAATACTGATTGAGACCATCCACGGTAAACTCAAAGTCGATGTCGCCTGGCTGCGTTTTCAGGCTGCCACGGAACTGTTCTTTTTTCCAGAACACATCGAAACTGCCCGCATAGCTTATTGACTTCAACCCATGCAACTGCTTCATCATGAAGCGCTTCACAGGTAGTTGCTTGAGCATCTCCTCTACCTTGGTCGGCGTGGTCGTCATCTGCTTCACATTGATGTGGGCATGCAGTTCATGTTTCTCAGGATATCTGAAGCCCTGCACCGTGCCGCTGGCCGATGCCTGGAACTGATTGTCGGTGGTACTCACGTGCACATCGTTCAGGTTTATCTGCTCCATGCTGCCGCTCATCAGCGCAGTGGCACGCATCGGCATCGTGAAGTCCTTAAGCGCGGGAGCAAAGGGCCGCGAAATGTCGCGCGGAATGGCATGCACCGTGATGCGCGAAGTGCTAAAACTGAAGGTATGCGCACTATCGGGTAATCGTATGTCGCCTGAGGCAAAAGTCGCCCGGCTGTTGATTTGCCGCAGCTGTACATTGCTCACACGCACGTACTGCCGGTTGGCGGCCAGAGTGCACTGGAGGTCGCGGACATCGATGCCCGTCACCTTGTCAACAGCCACGCACTCAGTGATTTTGCCATGCAGCGAGTCGGCACTCGCATGGTCAACCGTTGCCTTCAGGTCTATAGTCATGTCCAGGTGGCCCGAGTCGAAATAGCCCCGATGCGGATTCGTCACATTCTTGCGGGGCCGGTGGTTGTTCGACGCATAACGCAATGCCGCTACCTGCACATTCCACTTGTCGTTATCCTTGTCGATTTCAAGATTCCCAAGCTGCATCTGGTAGTCAACCATCACGCCCAGGCGGTTCGGGTGCCGCCACTTGGCCGACACATCCTTCACCTCGGCATCGGTCAGTGTGTTGCCATCCAGCTTCGCCGTCAGTCGAGCCAGAGTCATTGCAGCACCGTTATAATTGAGATTCACCTGCCGCACATCCACGACAGCGGGTTTATCTCCTTTCATCTTCACCGTCAGGCGGTCCAGAGCCAGCGAGTCGTCGTTATAAGTGAGGTTCACCTTTTTCACATCAATCTTGTTCATGTTGAGCTTGAGTTTCTTACCCTTGCTCTCCACATCATGGTCGCTGGCTAAGGCATCTAGCAGGAACTGGTAGTTCGCCACCGAGTCGGTGTCAGCCTTATAGGCATGCGCCTCAATCCCTGCCAACTGCACATCGGTCACACGCACCTCGCCCGAAAGTAGCGGGAGCATACTCACATCGGCCGCCAGACCCTCCACATCTAGCATTTTGCGGTTCTGCTGGTCCTTGACATGCAGCCCGTGCAGTTTCACATCGTGCGTGAAGAAGCCCACGCTCACATCGTCAACCACCACACTGGTGTGCAGTTTTTTCGAGAGCATTTCCACCGCCATGTCCTTCAGCCAGTTCTGCACCTCATGCGTGTTGAGCAGCGCAAAGCTCACCACCAGCAGCACCACGAGTGCACTCAGGGTCCAGCACGACACACGCACACACCGCTTCACTATCTTCTTAACCGACTGTCTCATATTCTGGAGGATTTCGTCTTTTTCAACGACTGTTTCACATTAGCTCCCACAAAGATACAAAAACCTCGTCACAAGTCAACCCCACTCCCCCCCATTTTCACACAAAAGACCACCCCATCGTGGGCTGCAATCTGGTGATTGATATTTCGTGAAAAACCGCCTAATTCCCCAAGATTGCACTATCTCAGTGCAATTACCCTCTTACAGGGGGGGGCAACAACCGATGAAAAAACAATCAGGCCCTGCGGATAAGGATGTCCGCAAGGCCTGTAATCATTCTGAATGCCACCATGACAGGGCTGGCAGCATAGGCGCCCTGGCCTAATGAACCACTCGGTCAACGAGCCGGTTATCAGTAGAGCCTGACGGGAGCGTAGACGCGATAGGTGTAGAACGAGGGATCGCTACTCATGAGCATGTAGTTGCCGTCAAACTCATAGTACACATCCTCCACCAGTCCGTCGCTGTGACGCAAGATGAGGTGGTCGCGGCCATAGTCATCGTAGCTGAAGCTCGTATATACACCCGAATTGCTCTGGTAGCGGCCCGTCCAGTTGTCGTAGAACGAGTACTCTTCATAGTCGACAGAGAGAATGTCGTGTTCGCCATAGCCTTCGTTCACAGACACCAGGCCCCACGTTCCCCAATAGCGCTCGCTAAAGAAGTGATCACCACAGGCACTCAAGCCTAATGCCAAGAGGCCCAACAGAATATAAGTATAGCTCTTTTTCATAGCAGTGTAGTTTAAATTCAGTTTTATTTGCTTGGTGGAGCCATCAACTGCCAGCATGTGGCACGATGATGTGCGCCCTTGTATTTTTTAGACGCAAGAGCGCACAAAAAGTTTAAACTGCGCGTGCCGGCAAGCTATTATTTATCTTTCTTGAGCAGGTCACGAATCTCGCCCAGCAGTTTCTCCTCGTTACTGGGTTCGGGTTCGGGAGCAGGTTCTTCGGCTTTCTTCTTGGTCACCTTGTTGATGGCTTTGATAACCAGGAAAATACTCAGAGCAATGATCAGGAAGTCAACCACATTCTGGATAAATGTGCCATAGTTCACTGTGGCATCGCCCACCTTTGCCTTCAGACCGTTGAAGTCGGTGCCGCCAGTCAACATGCCAACGCAAGGCATAATCACATCGTCAACCAGCGAGCTCACAATCTTGCCAAAGGCACCGCCGATGATCACACCAACTGCCATGTCCATCACATTGCCTTTCATGGCAAATTCCTTAAATTCTTTGATAAATCCCATAGTCGTTTATTTTTAATTTGTTAATAAAAAAGTATGTTCTTGTCTAAGCGCTCCAACTATTAAACATTCTTAATTGAGGAGTTCAGGCACATTTTTCAGCTAGAGAATCAGCCTTTTCCGAAAAAAAAGTATTACTTTTGCACTCGGAATGCTAAAGACTGGAGTTTTACTCCCAATTCCCTTAGTTGTTGCAAAGATACAATTTTTTAATTAAAAATTATAATTTTTTTTAACTTCTAATTTATAAATTAATCACTATGGGCAAAATTAAAATCGGTATTAACGGTTTCGGTCGCATCGGCCGCTTCGTGTTCCGCTCTACTTTCGAAGAAGCTAACGTCAACGACGTAGTAGTTGTAGGTATCAACGACCTGCTTCCTGTCGACTATATGGCTTACATGCTCAAATACGACACCATGCACGGTCAGTTCAACGGCAACATCGAAGTAGATGCCGAGAAGAATGAACTCATCGTTAACGGTAACCACATTCGCGTCACTGCCGAGAAGGATCCCGCCAACCTCAAGTGGGACGAAATCGGTGCTGAATATGTGGTTGAATCAACCGGTCTCTTCCTCGCCATGGACAAGGCCGAGAAACACATCGAGGCTGGTGCCAAGTATGTAGTTCTCTCTGCTCCTTCTAAGGCTGGTGAAGACGGTCGTCAGGCCGACATGTTCGTGTGCGGCGTCAACACCGACAAGTATGCTGGTCAGCAAATCGTTTCTAACGCTTCTTGCACCACCAACTGTCTCGCTCCCGTGGCTAAGGTCCTCAACGACAAGTTCGGTATCGAGACTGGCCTCATGACCACCGTTCACTCTACCACTGCTACCCAGAAGACCGTCGACGGTCCCTCGATGAAGGACTGGCGCGGCGGACGTGCTGCCGCTGGCAACATCATCCCCTCTTCTACTGGCGCTGCCAAGGCTGTGGGTAAAGTGATTCCCGAACTCAATGGCAAGCTCACCGGCATCTCGATGCGCGTTCCCACCCTCGATGTTTCGGTTGTTGACCTCACCGTCAACCTCAAGAACCCCGCCACCAAAGAAGACATCTGCAAGGCTATGAAAGAAGCTGCCGAAGGCGAACTCAAAGGCATTCTCGGCTACACCGAAGACGCTGTCGTTTCGAGCGACTTCATGGGCGATCCCCGCACCTCTATCTTCGATGCCAACGCAGGCGTTTACCTGACCGACAAGTTCGTCAAGGTCGTTTCGTGGTACGACAACGAGATTGGCTACAGCCACAAGGTGATCGACCTCATCAAGGTCATGAAGAAATACAACGGTTAATCCTGCTACTCTCTCGATTAACTTTGTGTTATCACATCGCCTTGGGTTTCCTTCGGGAAGCCCAAGGCTTTTTTTACACCCACCCCCATTGCCCAGTGTCCCCTCTTCGTGGCATTGACCCCACCGCCATAGCCATTTCGGCTATAGTCTTGTG
>JAEEVB010000173.1 GCA_016287065.1 Muribaculaceae bacterium | reverse complement strand
CGATTGCCTATGTGATAATTCCTCTGGATTTTGATAAAAAAGGGATTCTGGGTTATTTCGACGACTTCTTCGTGTTTATGGCTGCTTTCACCTTCTTGCGAGGCAGTTTCACACCGCCCGAACGCCCTTATATCAAGCGGCAACTCTATTCCATCAGCCTCACCTGCATTGTGCTGGGTATAGTGTGGATACTCGTGCTACTCCTCAAGTCCTGACGTTCACAGCCGCCAATACATTATATTGAAGGTGTGAATCGGCGCGTTATGGTGAACTGTTGCTTGCCATTGAGCGATGCCACCGCCTTCACCCAGGCCTTAGCGTCGTTAAGCTCATACTCATAGGTCCACTTGTCGGTCTTGGCGCCTTTCACGATGTCGATCTCAGTAGCACGGTTATCGTCATACTTCAGGAATTTCATGGTCTGCTTGGGACCTGTCTCGGTGCGTATCTTTCCACTCTTATAGGTGGCTGTCACCACTTTACCCGATGAATCGGTCTGCTTGCGCTCCACAATGCGCCCGTTCTCGTCGAAGATGAATTCCACCCTTGTGCCGTCGGTGCACTTGATGGCATCGAGCCGCTTGGTGCGCACGTCGTAACTACAGCTGTAGGTATAGGTCTTGCCATTAGTGGTGCGTGACACGGGATAGAAGCCATGTGTCTCATCAAAGTCATAGCGATAAGTGGTCTTTTGGTTGAGATAGCCGTCATAGCTCTCGGTGAGCAAACCTTGAGCATTGAAGTTGTAGTAGTTTTTATAAGTCTTGCCCTTAACCTGTTTCACCTCCTCGTCGACCCTCGAGGTAGCACCGCCAAAGTTGAGTTTCAGGCTCATGAGACGATGGGAGTGCATGGGCAGGTTGATGAGGTTGTCATATACGGTAAACACGGGATTCTCCAGAGAGCGCTTATTGGTGCTGGCATAGTCGTCGAGCGCCTGCAGAGTCACTTGCTGACTCACGAGTTGTGCCCTCTGAACTGCAATCAGATTGCGTTGCGCCTGCTCCACTTGCGACTTGGCTTCAGGACGGCTGCCATAGGAATTGATGAACCGCTTCCAGGCTGCGGCAGTACCCTCTTGCTCAGCCTCTTCATAGTCAAATTTGAGCGTGAGTGCCTTGGCTTTCTCCACCAGCGGCGACTCGGGATAGTCGCGCATATAATTGCGGCAACCTTGAGCACTGGTGCAACGTGCCGCAAAGTCGATCTCGGCCAAGCGGTTGCGTGCACGAGTATAGGCAGGATTATCGGTATCGATAACGGTGAGCAGTCGCCTGTATTCGCTCTCGGCATCGTGCTTGAAGGTGTCGTCGATGAGGCGCTTCTCAATCAGTTTCTCAATCATGTCGACCGAGAGTTCAATACCGTCGGCCGACAGGAACTCGTTGGCCTGCTCAAGACCTTCGCCACGCACGTAGATGTTGCGCACCAGCGTCATCGCATGCCACGGATCGCGTTCAATGGTCACGCTCGAGCTCGTCTCGGCGGGCCGTGCCAGAATCAAGGCATCGCTCAAGTCGAGCAGCACCTGAGTCTCTGCATTAGCATTCACCACCTTCTGGCGCAGGTTCCATGCCTGATTGAAGTCGTTCTTCACAATGGCGCGAAACACCTTTTGAAGCGCTTGAGTCGACTGCGCGTGCAACGGCAGCACTGCACATATCATGCACACCACCAGCAATATGCTCTTTATTCTCTTGTATGTCATCATTTTCTCGGTTTTCTAATATGGCCACAAAATTACGCCAAAAAAACAAGCACACAAAATTCCACCCTAAAAATGCGAGTCACAAAGAGTGTAAATTATGGGGGGATGAATGTTAAGATTTAACATTTCTAACTTAAAATTGAAATAATTAACTACAAAGATTATTCGCAATAGTTTTCAAAGTGATAATTTTGCATATCCCTTTGCAGGGATAAGCTGTGGTGTGTCGCCATTGTTGCAAAAAACAATGAGGCGTGCATCGCTAAGAGTTTGAAAATAAAAACATTAAACGATAAACAATTTTGATTTATGGCAGAGTTTGTTAATATCAGAGAACTGAACGATTTGATTGCCAGCAAGAGCAATTTCGTGAACCTCATCACACAAGGCATGGACAAGACCATAGTGGGTCAGAAACACCTTGTCGACTCGTTGCTCATCGCATTGCTGGCCAACGGCCACATCTTGCTCGAAGGCGTACCTGGCCTTGCCAAGACGCTTGCCATCAAGACGCTCGCCCAAATTATTGATGCCCGTTACAGCCGCATCCAGTTCACGCCCGACCTGCTACCTGCCGATGTGGTAGGCACCATGGTCTATAGTGTGAAGAAAGAGCAGTTTGAGGTGAAGAAAGGCCCCGTTTTTGCCAACTTCATTCTCGCCGACGAGATCAACCGTGCACCAGCCAAGGTGCAGAGTGCACTGCTCGAGGCCATGCAGGAGCGTCAGGTGACCATTGGCGACAGCACTTTCAAGCTCGACGACCCCTTCCTGGTGATGGCCACACAGAACCCCATTGAGCAAGAAGGCACTTATCCGCTGCCCGAGGCCCAGGTCGACCGTTTCTTGATGAAGGTAGTGATTGGCTATCCCAACAAGGAGGAGGAGAAGCAAATCATCAGGATGAACATTACCAGCGACCGCCCCGCCGTTCAGCCGCTCATCACCCCACGCGACATTGTGGAGACCCGCGACATCGTGGAGAAGATATATATCGACGAGAAAATCGAGAAATACATTGTCGACATCGTGTTTGCCACCCGTTATCCGAGCGAATACGGTCTGAACGACCTGAAGAGCATGATCGACTTCGGTTCGTCGCCTCGTGCTTCCATCAGTATGGCGCTTGCCGCAAGGGCCTATGCCTTCTTGCGTGGTCGTGGCTATGTGATTCCTGAAGACGTGCGTGCCGTGTGCCACGATGTGATGCGCCACCGCATGGGCCTGTCATACGAGGCCGAGGCCAACAACATCACGCCCGACGAGGTCATCAACAACATCCTCGACAAGATTCCGGTGCCCTGATGACTTCAGCCCCCGGGCTGAAACATGAACGAAACCTCTATTTCATGAATCTTATTTCACGATGGATTCCAACGAACTATTAAGCAAGGTCAGGAAAATTGAGATCAAGGCCAAAGGCCTGTCGCAAAACGTGTTTGCCGGTGAGTATCACTCGGCATTCAAGGGGCGTGGCATGACCTTTAGCGAGGTGCGCGAGTACCATTATGGCGACGATGTGCGCGACATCGACTGGAATGTGACCGCTCGGCAAAACCGGCCCTATGTGAAGGTCTATGAAGAGGAGCGCGAACTCACCGTGATGTTGCTCGTTGATGTGTCGGGCAGCAAGAACTTTGGTGCTGTGGGCGAGATGAAGCAAGACTACATCACCGAGGTGGCTGCCACCCTGGCATTCTCGGCCATCGAGAACAACGACAAGGTGGGCGTCATATTCTTCAGCGATAAAATCGAGAAGTTCATACCTCCCAAGAAAGGCCGCAAGCACATCTTGCTCGTGATTCGCGAACTGCTCTACTTCAAACCCGAGAACAAGGGCACAAATGTGGGGCTCGCTTTAGAATACCTCACCAGCGTCATCAAGAAGCGCTGCACCACCTTCCTGATTTCTGACTTCATCGACGATAACGACTATTACAAGCCGCTCTCGATAGCCAACAGCAAGCACGACGTGATGGCACTCCAGATCTATGACCAGCGCGAAACCCAGCTGCCCGATGTGGGCCTGATGCGCATCTATGATGCCGAGACGGGTGCCGAGCGCTGGATCGACACCAGTAGCGCCCGCGTGCGCAAGGCCGTCGACCGCTGGTGGTATGAGCAGCAGCGCAAGCTCAACGACACGGCGCAGCGTGCACGCGTCGACCTCGTGTCGATGGCCACGCACGAAGACTATGTGAAAGCTTTGCTGCTCATGTTCAAGAAACGTGCGGTAATCCGCTAAACTCTTTTACACGAAAGATGAAGAAACTACTCATATTGATAATAAGTGTGTTGACCCTGACAGCCGCACAAGGTGCCAATGCCTTCCTGAAGGCACGCATCGACAGTGCTGTGCTGCTCATGGGCAAAACCACATGGCTGCATCTGGAACTTGTGACCGACAAGGGGGTGCCCTATGTGTTCCCTAACGACCAGATCGACACCCTGCACAGCATGGTAGAGATTGTGGAACGCCCCACTGCCAAAAAGATGGATTTGGGCAACAATCGCATACAGATTAACAAGGATTACCTCATCCAGTCATTCGACTCGGGCCTATGGGCCATTAAGCCCATTGTGTGCCTTGTGGGCGAGGGCGACACGGTGCTCTCCAATGCCTTGAGCCTGAAAGTTGTGCCTGTGCAGGTTGATGAGAAATGCGACATCAAGGACTATGCTCCTGTTGAGAAAGCACCTTCTAAGTTCTTCGACTGGGTGCCCGACTTTATCGTCGACCTGTGGTGGCTATGGCTTGTGCTGCTCGCAGTGGCGGCCCTCACCTATGCCTACTTCAAGTGGTGGCGCAAGGGCAAGCTGCCCTTCAAGCACGAGAAGAAACGCCTGCCGCCCTACGAGGAGGCGATGCAACGGCTTGCCACTCTCAAGGAACAGCAACTGTGGCAGCAGGGCATGGAAAAGGAATACTACACCAGCCTTACCGACATCTTGCGCGAGTACATCGACCGCCGCTTCAACATCAATGCAGTGGAGATGACCACCACGCAAATCAAGGAAACCCTGCTCAACAACGAGAAGACAATGCCTGTGAACGACCAGTTGAACGAGATACTGGAGATTGCCGACTTCGTGAAGTTTGCCAACCAGCATCCGCTGGCCGATGACAACGAACGCTCGCTGCAGCGTGCCATCAACTTTGTGGAGCACACACGCCCCATTGAAGAAGAGGTTAAACCTGCCGAAGAAGATGCCACTACCGCACAGGAGGGCGGAAAAGAATGAATTTCGCCCATCCATCATTGCTATGGCTGTTCCTGCTCTTCATCCCGCTCATTGCATGGTGGGTGTGGAGGCAACGGCATGGCGACCCGGCACTGCGCATGTCATCGACCCAGGCATTTGAGAAGTTGCCAAGCAGCTGGCGTGTGTATCTCAGGCATTTTTCTTTTGCGCTCAAGTTGGGAGCACTTGCTTGCCTCATCATTATCTTGTGCCGTCCACAGACCTATGACCGCTGGGCCTCGAGCGATGCCGAAGGCACCGACATTGTGATTGCCCTCGACATCTCGGGCAGTATGCTCGCCAAGGACTTCCAGCCCGACCGCTTCC
>JAEEVB010000172.1 GCA_016287065.1 Muribaculaceae bacterium | reverse complement strand
AATATTTTCTTGAGGGTGGTCTAGAAGTTCTAGATATTCTAGTTTTTCTAGTTTTTCTAGAACTTCTAGATTGAGACGCGCTCTATTGAATACCCAAGATGATGTTGATGAGGGCGCTCACATCGCTCACATTCACGCGGCCATCACCATTCACATCGGCAGCCGACTGATCCATGGCTGTGATGCCCATAATCATGTTGATCAATGCCGAAACATCGCTCACATTCACTTTGCCATCGCCGTTCACATCGCCTTGCTGAGCAGAGCCTACTGTAACACCCGATGCCACAAGTTCGCAGTCGAAGTAGGAGCCGCCAAAGTTTTGCTGCATATACACTGCCACTATGTTCTTGCCAACCTTGAAAGCCGACGCAGGAATAGTGGATGTGCTTGAGCACGAAGCCCAAGTGCAACCTGAGGGCGTTGAGCTCCAGCCTTCCAGATTAATCACTTCTTGACCATTCACATAGACTTTCATGTTGTCGTCATGCACATAGCGGAATGTGAACTCGGCACCATTGGTGATGCGTGAAAGGTAAACCGGGAAACGCATAAGGTAACTGTTATACTCGCCATACCAGTTAGAGTTGTAATGCAGTGACTCAAATGGACCCTGTGAATGATTCGGGCTTGCTGTGGGCAACGGCAGGTCGATCCACTCTTGGTCGTTAAAGCTCACATTATTCCAACCTTCGGGAGCCGAGGGCCATGTTTGGTCGCTGCCACGATATTGATGCAGTGCCTTTACATAATGAGTGAGATCCTGAGCATTGTAGATCAATCTCTCCTGGCCAAATTCGATACCGCACCCAGCGCAAACACCACTATAGAAATTATGATAACCAGTGGGCTCAATCAACTCATATTTATAGGCATGACAATCGGGGCATTGATAGATTTGCATTCCCTCCTTGCCGCAGCCAGGATCTACTTTTTCACCAGCTCTCCACTCGTGATTCTGCTTGTTAATCCACACTTCGCTCAACTGCACATCGCCGGCACTGCCGCTGTCGACCATGAATCTGAAGTAGCGGTATTTTTTAGTGCTATTCACCGGTATCACCACCTCGGTCTGGTCCATGAACGGCATGGGATAGTCCTTGCGAACATCAATGTCGGTCCAGTTCTCAAAGTCGTTTGAGCCTTGAAGTCGCCAGCTGCGCGGGACAAGGCCGTAGTTCTGTCGCGATTCGTTGGCTGTAACCAGGGTGTACTCACTCACTGCAACTTCCTTGCTGGCCTGAATCACACACCAGCAGCCAGCAGGTCGTCCAATGAACCTGGTTGAAGCATCATTGTCGCACAGGCTAGAGGCGCCCTCGGTCGACGAGAAGCCATTGCCGCCAAATTCAAAAGCGTAGCCCACGCCATTGGCATCATAGCGATTCCAGGTGGGATTGGGGTTGGGGTCGGGATACTGGCTATCGATTATATTCACGAACTGATTCCACACATCGGCATTACGATAGGCCTCAATTTTTCCTTGGGGCACTATCAGTCGGCATGTTTCCTTATTGGTGGTCATGAACGCCCAATAGTTAATGGATACCTTCGAAGGGTCTTGAATCTCGGTAATGATTTCCTCAAGCGAAGGACTGCTGAAGGCTGTCTGGCCTATATTGGTCGTTACGGCGGGAATTCTGATGCTCCTCAGCGAAATACATGATAAGAAAGCATCCATACCAAAAGAGGTGACATTGTCGCTCATGGTAACACTCTCTAATAGATCGCAATACCTGAATGCGAAGTCCTCAAGTTTTGTGACCGAGTTGGGAATGACTATTGACTTGAGACTCCTGCAACAATTAAAACAGTATTCACGGATGACAGTCACTCCATCGGGAATATTGACCGATGTCAATGACGAACATTGATCAAAAGCACTTGAGCCAATGGAATTGACTGTGGGAGGAAGTGAAACCGATGTGATAGGGCAACCACTGAATGTATTGGTTTCAAGCCCAACCACAGTATAAGTCTTACCTCCGTTTTTTACTGTCTGGGGGACAGTGATGGCTCCACTCAAGTTGTTATAACTGGGGGTTGCCCACTTCTCATAAGTCACCCTCACGGTGTTGGTGCCAGAAACAATGTTGTAGCACAGGTTGCCCGACTTGAAACTGTAGGCGCTGGCACTTACCGTGACAAGCAGCATCATGGCTGCAAATGATAAAAACTTTTTCATGACTATATATATTTTTTTGTTAATGTCTTTTGATTAATCTAAAAATTCTAGATAATCTCATTATTTTATAAATCAAATAATCTAGATAATTTACTGCACACCTAAGATAATGTTAACCAGCGCAGTGACGTCGCTCACGTTCACCTTGCCGTCACCAGTCAAGTCGGCTGCTGCATTATCCTTGGGAATCACGCCCAGTATCATGTTCACCAGTGTGGTGACGTCGATCACATTCACTTTGCCGTCACCGTTCACATCGCCAAGGATGAAGTCGCCAGCAGTGGCTCCCGATGCTATAAGTTCGCAGTCGAAGTAGGCGCCGCCCCAGTTCTGCTGCATATACACCGCCACCACATTTTTGCCACGGTGGAATGCCGAAGCGGGGATGGTATAGCTTTCGTGTGTGTTGGTGAAGTTGCTTCCGTAGGGCGTTTCGCACCAACCTTCTTTGTTAATCACTTCTTGTCCATTAACATACACTACCATGTTGTCGTCGTGCACGCAGTTGAAAGTAAAGGTTGCATCGTTGGCAATCTCTGTCAAGATGACGGGGAATCGCATCCAGTAGCAGTTGTACTCGTCAAACCAGAATGAATTATAACGCAGCTGGTATCTCGGTCCGTCGGTATGTCCTGGATTTGCTGTTCCCATGGGCAGATCAAGCCACTCGCTGTCGTTGAAATTGGGGGTATTCCATCCCGTAGGAGCTTCAGGCCAGGTTTCGTCGGAATTGCGATAGGCGTGTTTTGCCTTCACATAGTGAGGCACTCTTTGGCTGTTATAAATCAACCTGGTTTCACCCGGCTTTATGCCGCATTTGGTGCAAACGCCATCATAGAACGAATGATATCCATCAGCCGGTGTCAATTCGGACTTTTTAGCATTACATTCGCTACACCTAAAGTATCGCTCACCTTCGGCGCCGCAGGTCGAACTCTTGAAGTCATATTGAGTCCATTCGCCATGATTTTGCTTGTTGATCCAGATTTCGCTAAGTCTCACGGTGTTATAAACACCCTCGGTGCATGTGAACTTGAAATACTTAAACTTGCGGGTGTCGTTTACCGGAATAACGACTTCAGTATAATCGACGAGTGGCATGGGGTAATCCTTTTGGGTGTCGATAACAGTCCAGTTACTGAAATCGTTGGAGCCTTCGAGTTTCCAGCTGCGAATCATGTATTCATACACATATAGAGCATCCATGCCGGTCATCAGACTATATTGCTTCACCGCAACGGGCTTGCTAGCCTGCATCACCACATAGCATTGCTCTGGTGAGGTTTGGAAGAATGTATAGGCATTGTTGTCAAGAGTAAAAGCTGGAGTATAGCCCGCTTGTCCGCTACCTCCATACTCAAAGGCATAGCCCACACCATCGGCATCATAGCGTGTGAATGTGGGATTGGGGTTGGGACCAGACCCCTCAAGCTTGGGTACGGTGAAACCTGTCGAAGTTCCTACCATTTCTTTGCCAGGATCTTGGTTGGTGGCCATGGCAACACAGTATTGGTCTTCGTAGGTTCGCATGATGGAGTGGGGATTTTCCACTTCGACATCGTTGACATAAAGATGCACTTCACCAGTTCCCACGGCAGTAACGAGACAATATTCATCATATTGGTCAACATTAATATAAGGAATATTGCTATATGGCGATTCCTGTACAAAAGCCTCGGTAACTGTAAAGTAGGAATCCTTGCCCATAGTGGTGTAAAAACCACTGCCGGCTCTGTAACACAGGTAGTTCTTTATTGTTGTTCCTGTGCCGTACACTGTGAATATTGCATAGATGTAGAAACTGCTGTTGTCGCGCGTTTCCACTTTGTCGACAGCGGGATCGTTGTAATCACCGAAAAATTCGCCAGCATACAAATACTGCTTGGTGGCACGGTTGTAGATTCGATAACCATTAGTATCGTCGCCCACAAAGCACCAGTAGTAGGCGTCATTCTCCTGCGAAGAGGTGCTTGCGGCAATATCGGCCTCATCGCTTTCGTGGGCATAAACGAAGCGTCCGCCAACTTTCAGGTAATACCAATGAATGGGTTCGGTTTGAGGACTGGTGGTGGGCACAAAGGGCAATGCCTGTGCCAACATGGGCAGCAACAGTGCTGCGATGAGTAAAATCTTTTTCATAACTATATATTTTTTGTTAATATTTTTTCGAGTAGACTGAATTTTCTAGTTTTTCTAGATAATCTAGTTTTTCTAGATGTTCTAGATAATCTAAATTTTCTAGTTTGATGTGCTCTAATGAACACCCAAGATGATGTTGATGAGGGCACTCACATCGCTCACATTCACGCGGCCGTCGCCATTCACATCGGCACGATCGTTGTCCATCGTGGTAAGCCCCAGAATCATGTTAATCAGAGCCGATACATCGCTCACATTCACGCGGCCATCGCCGTTCACATCGCCAGGAATGGCATCTGATTCTCCCATAAGGAGTTCGCAGTCGAAGTAGGCGCCACCCCAGTTCTGCTGCATGTAAATTGCCAGCACATTATCACCCTTCTGGAATGCCGAGGCAGGGATGTCGAACGATTCACAGACTTCAAGCCAAGTGCCATGGTCAGCCGATGCTGTCCACCCCTCGATATTAATCACTTCCTGACCGTTTACATAGACAACCATGTTGTCGTCGTGCACGCAACGCAGCCTGAAGGTAGCATTGGGCTTCAGTTCATTAATACTGAAGGGGCGGCGTATCCAGTAACAGTTGTACTCGTTATACCAGTAAGAATTGTACTGGAGCGAAGTGAAAGGACCGTCAGAGTGGCCAGGGCTTGCTGTGGGCAGCGGCAAGATATCCCAATTACTGTCGTCAAATCCTACAGTGTTCCAGCCTTCGGGGGCAGTGGGCCAGTTGTTGTTGCTGATGCGACTACCATGCAACGCTTTCACATAGTAAGGAATCAGACCTTGACCATTGTAAAGCAGTCGCGTCTCATTCTCGGCAATTCCACACTCGGTGCAGATGCCGTTATTAAAGTTGTGTGGGGTGACAGAAGGGGACAAATAGAATCTTTGCAACTTACACTCGTTGCAAGACCAATGCCTTGTTCTTGGATTACCGCATCCGTGTTCAATATATGCCGCGATGCCAACCGAGGAG
>JAEEVB010000171.1 GCA_016287065.1 Muribaculaceae bacterium | reverse complement strand
GCAACGAGTGGAAGTCGCTGCCTTTTATTTTTGAGTATTTCGAGCACGACAGTGACCGCTACGCCGATAGTGTGATGCTGGAGACGTTCGACGAGAAAGTGATTAACAACCTGCAAGAAGGTATGGAGGTGCGCTGTGGATTCGGACACCGTACCCGTGAGTACACCAAGGATGACAAGACGATGATCATCAACGACATCCGGCTCTACAAAATCGAGTGTGTGCGCAAGGCTCAGCATGCCGTGCAACAGCCCGCACAGCAGAACCAAGGCCAGCAGGGAGCCCCATTCCCACCACAGGTTGATGCAAGTGGTAATCCAATCAATAACCAGGGAGGCGAAACAGATGATCTGCCATTCTAAGAGTATGAAGAAACCACGTATCACACTTATCACACTCACCTGCGGCCAATTTTCGCTCGATGTCGATGGCAAAGGCTACCTTTACTATAGCGTGCCAGAACTCATCGAGGGATTTCTCTACCATATCGGACTTGGCAGTGATAAATATGCCGACAAGCAGGTGATTGCCGACCTTATCGAAGCCTGTGCCACCTTCCCGAAGGAGGGGCAGGCTATCGAGGCGGCTGCGAAGTTGAAGAATCAGGTAGAAACCCTCGAACAGCGGCTCACGCGCCAGCAGACCGAATACAAGTCTCTTCAAGAATATTGTGATAAACTGCGCAAGAAGGTGGACGACCAAAAGGCGCAAATCGAATATCTGGCGAAGCATGGTGGCGGTTCGTACATTGGTCGTAAAGATATACCGAAAAAGAAATGAGCAGCGACAGACGAGAGAAAGATCATGAGCGATATATGCGCAATCGTGAACGAATTATCGCTTACAATCACGACTATTATCACAACTTCATGAAGAAAGGTTTGCGCAAGCCTCGCCAGAAACTCTCAGAAGAGGAGCGCAAGGAGCGGCGCAAGTCGCAGCAGCATGAACGCTATCAGCGCGACCGTGATCGCATTCTGGCACAGCAGCGCATTTATCGCGAAGCTCACAAAGAGCACCTGAAGGAACTGCGACGTGCGCGTGACTTCAAGCGAATCTACATGAACCCCAAACGTGAGAAGTTCACAAAAACGAAAGCAGAGCGACAGCATGAATATTACATCAGACATCGCGAGGAAATCCTGCTAAAACGAAAGAGAAACTATGAGCGATCAAAACAACAAAATACCACTGCCATCGGCGATGGACCCGCAGCCACAGAAGCCCGACTTCTTGCAAGGCGACGACTGGTTCGATGCTGACATATCGGGAGATTTCCTCGACTTCGACAAGCCGTACAGACCGCCACGCTACACAATGGAGCGTGAGGGAGTGCCGTTTGCCGACGTTGGTGAGATACACATCATCTCAGGCAAGCCAGGCAACGGCAAGACGGGACTCATGGCGCAACTCATTGCGGCGACGCTGGGCGGACAGTTTGGCAATACCATTGCACGAAAGGTAGGACACAAGGTGAATGGCTCTGACGATTTCCACGAACTGCCAACCCGCATCCTTTATGTCGATACAGAGCAGGGCGAGGACGACACCATCGGTTTTAAGAACCGTGTTATCTCGATGTCGGGAGTCAGCAAGGAAGATGCCAAGGAGCACCTGAAGATTTTGCGCTTGCGTGACACCGAACTGGCGCAAGACCGATGGCGTAAGATTCTGAAATCCATTTGGCAGGTGCAACCGACCGACATCTTCCTGGACGGTATGCTCGACATCGTTGAAGATTACAACGACCAGAAGGAGTGCCAACCCATCATCCGTAAGTGCATGATGATGGCGACGCACTACGACACAAGCCTGTGGGCGGTGCTCCATGAAAACCCGATGGTTGACAAGTTGGTCGGTACGCTTGGCAGTATTACCCAGCGCAAGGTCTCTGAGATATTCACCGTCATCAAGGTAAAACAAGCCGACCTGAAGCCCAACGAGCAACGCCCCGACCTGCCAGACATCTACTTCCGAGTGAAACAGAACAAGGCGCGTGGCAAGGACGTGAGTGACTGGCTGTTTCAGTACGTCACCAATGCTGGTGGCTGGGGTCAACCTGTGGAGATTGAAGAGAACGGCGCAACGGTGACGAATATTGCCGAATCCAAAGAGATACAGATGATGAAGGATGCCGACACGTTATTCAAGGGCTACAACTGGACAACGAGCGGCGCACGATGGACTGACCTCGACCGATACGTGAGATCGAAGGGTATCAGCGGCAGCAAGTTCAGCGACCTGCTGAGCCTGGCTTGTGAGAAAGGCATCCTCTATCGTGACGATAAAAAGAAATACCACTACCACGGACTGAAGGATATACCGATGCCTAAAGACAGCACGGGCGACCTTCCGTTCCCGCCGAGTGACAACAACGAAAAAGATTTCTAAACAATGAAAAAGAAACATAACCCAACCACGTCGCAGTACAGTTACATGGTTACAGGGCTTTTGTCGGCAAAAGTCCAGCGCAATGGAGTAATTACCCAAGACGACGTGAAAGAAGCCGTAGCGACCGCGAAAATGGCCTACGAATTGATTTCCGAGGCAATCGGTGATGCTGACGAAGACGAAGACACAGAGCCAGTACAACCCAAGTCCAAGGAACCGATGCCGAACTACTTCAAAGACTATGAATGGAAAGACGGCAAGGCCACATGGTCAGAGTTGAATGCCTACCTGAAGAAGCAGGGTATTTCGAGCAACCGACGCATCGGCAACATCTTCCGTGAGAGCATTGACAAAGGGTATATTCGAAAGAATGAAAATACTCGTCAATATTTACCCCCGCTCCCGTAGGCCGAGTTTACCTTACTTCCACAGGGGTATATATATACCCCCCTGTGGTAAGTAAAGGCTAAACACGCACACGGGCGACGCGCGTATGTGTATGCACACGCACGTTATTGGTTTTACAGATAATCGACTCAAGAAATTCAACCGCTTGACTTTCCCAACTCAACCGATTGAATCTCCAAATTCAACCGCTTGAATTAAAAAACGACCTATGCCAAAGATTCCAGACGAAGTAGTAAAGCGAGTCATTGACCGCGCGAAGATTGAGGATGTCGTGGGCGACTTCGTGACGCTCCGTAAGGCTGGTGTGAACCTCACGGGCTTGTGTCCATTTCACGATGACAAGACGGACGGTAACTTCATCGTGCGCCCTTCGACGGTCAGCGCGAAGCGAGGCGGCAACACTTACCATTGCTTCGTCTGTATGCGTCGAGGTGAGGGAGGCGGCCCCGTTGACTTCCTGATGAAGCATGAGCGCATGTCGTTCCCAGACGCTATCCGTTGGCTGGGCAAGAAGTACAGTGAGCCAGTGGATGACGTGCCGGTGAACTACACACCACCGCCACCACGACCCGCACCGCCACCATTGCCAAGGCTGACGTTCAAGCGGCAGACTGTTGGCGACTCAATGAGAGGCATCGAGCAGACGCTCTTCGTGAAGTGGCTACGCTCATTGCCTTGGGACGAAGAGCAGCGGGAAAGGCTCACAGACGTGCTCCGACTCTATTGCGTTGGCACCTGTCCGCATGGCCCCGAATGGATAGCCTTCTGGCAGATCACCCACGACGGCACCCCACTCACGGCCAAGTACATGAAGTATAAGGCAGACGGCCACCGGGTGAAAGACCGCAACGAGCAAGGCCGCAAGGTGTTTGCATCAGACTGGGAACACGCATGGAGAGCGAGGCAGAATCAGTACGACCACGATAAGTGGGAAGTACACTATGCGCTCTTTGGTGAGCATCTGCTGAAGAAATATCCAAACGCCATCGTGAACGTGGTGGAGAGCGAGAAGACGGCTATCATCATGGCCAACTACTATGATGACTTCGACAGTCAGATATGGCTTGCATGTGGCGGCTTGCAATGGCTTCAGCTTGACTTTTTTCAACCGCTCATCGACCAAGGGCGCACCGTATGGCTGTGGCCCGATAAGGACGGGCGCGAGGATTGGCAGAAGGTGTGCGACAAACTGGGTTACGACAAGTGCCGAGTATATACCCACTTCTTCGATACCTGTTGGATTCCAGCCGACGGCGACAAGGCAGACGTGGCCGACATTGCCATCCGTATGATGCAGACAGGCGAAGGGCCAAGAAAAGATACAGGTGACGGGCAGACCACGACCGAGGTGAGAACGGCGGCTTGCTCTGCCCCAACACCTGACACTCCACCAAAGCCCGACAACGTGACCGACGAGGAGTGGGCAGAGCATCTCGCCATCATGAAGGCTATCGGTGACTATGAAATCATCCACCCAGGCGACGAGCCCTTTATGCCTGAAGACGAGATGGCAGACCCACGACTGCGATGGATGCGAGAGACATTGCGACACATCAAAACTAATAAGAAAATCTATGGCAACCAAGAAAAATAAAGAAGACCGTTTTGAGCAGATCGGAAGCAAGATTGACCCCGCGATGGCCGAGGTGCTGAACGCCTGTTGCGACGCGCTGGAGGTGGACATCTACCATCTCATCCAGTGGTTCTGTTACGTGATAGTCAAGGCCAGCGCACCGATGCACGCACTTGACCCCCGCATCCAGAAGCTCATGACGATGCTCGAAAGCGATGCCGGTTGGCAGAACGCCTTCAACCTCGCCAACCCTGATGACCTCAATGTGGCGCAAGTTATCCTGATTCTGGAGCAACAGAACCACCGAGGCTTTGGCTGCGTGATGGTTGACAAACCATTTATGGGTGCCTCGATGCGACAGACGGAGTGCGTGGATGACATACTCGAAAGAGTGACCGAGGTCACGATGCGCGGTATCTATAAACGGCTGCGACTGATGGGTGCTAAGATGGATTGTCAGAACCTTACCGACGTGCTGCTGACCATGCTCGACGCTCAGGACTTCATCGACGCTGTGGAGGGCGACGCTGCCGAGGGGCCGCAGATGGGCGACATTGCACCCAACGGCAAGGCACTCGCCTACGGTAAGCGCACCAAGCGCAAGAAGCACTTCACGCCAGACACCATGCCCGTCACCGGAAACCTCTTCGACGATATAGATCATGAAGCACCAGCCGAACCATTAAAAGATTGGGAGGGAGAACAGCATGATACCAGATGACGAAAGCATGATCAGAACCAAGCCCACGCCACCGCCACCACCGCCCACACCTGGACTGGTGGAGAAGTTGGAGGCAATGGGCTTCAGACCTTTTACAGAAGAATGGTAACATTGAAGCGTGACCGCAAGGCAAAGAACTGCTGGCTGATCACAACGACCGACAGCGAGGGATTCCATCGCCAGCTGCCAATCACCTTCGACGACATGCGCGAACTGGTAAGACTTTGGATAG